>NZ_JACFYV010000162.1:0-16002 GCF_016759955.1 Burkholderia sp. KCJ3K979 | reverse complement strand
CGCCGCCGGGGCGGGGCGGTCGGCAGTTTCTCCGACACCTGCTAAAATACACGGTTTTCCGTCGATTTCTCTCTTACGGGACCTGCCGTGCTTTCTACTGCCAACATCACGATGCAATTCGGGCCGAAGCCCTTGTTCGAGAATATCTCGGTCAAATTCGGCGAGGGCAACCGCTACGGTCTGATCGGCGCGAACGGCTGTGGCAAGTCGACCTTCATGAAGATCCTCGGCGGCGACCTCGAGCCGAGCGCCGGCAACGTCGCGCTGGAGCCGAACGTCCGCCTGGGCAAGCTGCGCCAGGACCAGTTCGCGTACGAAGACGTGCGCGTGCTCGACGTCGTGATGATGGGCCACACCGAGATGTGGGCCGCGATGACCGAGCGTGACGCGATCTACGCGAACCCGGACGCCACCGACGACGACTACATGCACGCGGCCGAGCTCGAAGGCAAGTTCGCCGAATACGGCGGCTACGACGCCGAGGCGCGCGCGGGCGCGCTGCTGCTCGGCATCGGCATCGAGGAGAAGTTCCACAACGGCACGATGGCCGACGTCGCGCCGGGCTGGAAGCTGCGCGTGCTGCTCGCGCAGGCGCTGTTCTCGAAGCCGGACGTGCTGCTGCTCGACGAACCGACCAACAACCTCGACATCAACTCGATCCGTTGGCTCGAGCAGACGCTCAACGAGTACAACTCGACGATGATCATCATCTCGCACGATCGTCACTTCCTGAACTCGGTGTGCACGCACATGGCCGACATGGACTTCGGCACACTGAAGGTCTGGCCGGGCAACTACGACGACTACATGCTCGCATCGGCGCAGGCGCGCGAGCGCCAGGCCGCGGCGAATACGCGTGCGAAGGAGCGCGTGGCCGAGCTGCAGGACTTCGTGCGCCGCTTCTCGGCGAACAAGTCGAAGGCGCGTCAGGCCACCAGCCGCGCGAAGCAGATCGACAAGATCAAGATCGAGGAATTCAAGCCGTCGTCGCGCCAGAACCCGTTCATCCGCTTCGAGTTCGAGAAGAAGCTGCACAACGTCGCGGTGGTCGCCGAAGAGATCACCAAGAAGTACGAGCGCACGATCTTCCAGAACTTCAACCTGTCGGTTCAGCCGGGCGAGCGCATCGCGATCATCGGCGAGAACGGCGCGGGCAAGACGACGCTGCTGCGCTCGCTGCTCGGCGCGCTGCCGCTCGATCACGGCACGGTGAAGTGGTCGGAGAACGCGAACGTCGGCTACATGCCGCAGGACACGTACGAGGAATTCCCGAACGACATCACGCTGATGGACTGGATCGACCAGTACCGCAAGGACGGCGACGACGAAACGATGGTGCGCGGCACGCTGGGCCGCCTGCTGTTCTCGTCGGACGACATCAAGAAATCGGTGAAGGTGCTGTCGGGCGGCGAGAAGGGCCGCATGATCTGGGGCAAGCTGATGCTCGGCCGCCACAACGTGCTGCTGATGGACGAGCCGACCAACCACATGGACATGGAGTCGATCGAGTCGCTGCAGATCGCGCTCGAGCAGTTCGAAGGCACGCTGATTTTCGTGTCGCACGACCGCGAGTTCGTGAGCGGGCTGGCGAACCGGATCATCGAAGTGAAGACGGACGGGACGTTGTTCGACTTTGGCGGGAATTATGAGGAGTTCCTGACGAGTCAGGGGCAGGAGTAAAAACCGCCTGTTTGTCCCAAGACCACTGTTCGTGTCTCTCGGCTTATTCCATTGGGGCAACGGCGCCATTGCCTTCTAGGGCAATCTAGCTGGCGCGTATAAGGCAAGGCCACTAAAAACGCGAGAGGCCCACATCGGCAGATTGCCGATGTGGGCCTTTTCCTTGGATGGTTGGCGTATCGTGCCCGTCATTTGTTCTTGCATTTGGCGCAGAGGTAAGCGCGATTTCCGTTAGCGTCGGTACGAAACCAAACCTGTTTTCGGCCTGAGCTGTTCCAACCCCGTAGTTCAATATTGCATCTGGAGCAGACTTTGGGGCCGAACGTTGACCCAGGCTTGTTTCTAAAAAGAAATGACAACAGTAGGAATGGAGCAAGAATCGCTATAAAAACGCCAGTAAAGATATCCATGGCACTCGGAAGCCTTGTCGAGTATGGGGGCGTAAAGAGCCGCCAAGATGCCCCGTATATATGAAGGTCACGACTTCATACTCACTCGTGTGGCAGCTCCTCGTAGGAAGTGGTCAATAAGGGGGCTTCGTCCCCCACTGGCCGGTATATGGATTTTGATTTCCTTGCGTAGACCAGTTATCCAGTTTTGTATCGTTCGGATTCGTCTGGTAGTGGCCTTGGACGTAGGTGCCGTTTGAGCGTGTGTAGCCGTTGACGTAATGCTCTCCAGGAGACGATCCATAGAGATTCGAACTGGAAGAGTGGTAGCCGTGGCTGGAGGTATGGGCATGCGCTACACCTGCGCTTGCGAGAAGTGCAACGAAAATGATTTTTTTCAAGATGGTCCCCTGTAGCGTATCGAAAATAATAGTTTTTCTGCGCATAGCAGGCTCGCAGCGCAGTACTTTGATATTACACCCACCTTCCTGTCGATTCGATTAGTGCTTATGGGGCTCCGGATGCTGGTGGCGACAACATAAGGGACCGATGGTGCGCGACAGCAGATTCGTGAGTGGGCTGGCGAATCGAATCGTCCAAGCTGCGCACGGACGGCTATGTTCGACTTCGACGAGAAGTTATGAGGCATTACCGCGAGTGTCACAGACTCCCGTTGACAGCAATGTGGCGGTTTTTTTCATTTCCGCCGCGGCAGCCCCCGCGCCATGCATCCCAGTTTCCCCTGCTCAATCGACTTCAGGTAAATTACCCACCGAACACCGCCCATCATTCCCCATTTCGCCCCGGAGCCGCCTTCGATGCAGGATCATCCTCTCCCGCTCGACCTGTCCGGCCTTGCGCCCAGCCTGTACGCGCAGGGCACCGAGGAGGGCATCCTGTCGCGCCTGATGGAGCGGATCGCGCCGACCAACCGCTTCTGCGTCGATATCGGCGCGAGCGACGGCCTGCGCAACAGCAATACGGCACGGCTGCTACGCGAACAGGATTGGGCCGGCGTACTGGTGGAAGGCAGCGCATACCGGTTCGGCAAGCTCGCCGCGCACTACGCGGGCGTGGAACGTGTCCGCCTGCACCACGATCGCGTCCAGCCCGACACGGTCGACCCACTGCTCACCGACGCGAACGTACCGACCGACTTCGACCTGCTGTCGATCGACATCGATGGCAACGATTACTGGGTGTGGCGCGGCCTGCAAGCGTTCCAGCCGCGCATCGTCGTGATCGAATACAACCCGTACTACACGCCGCCCGAGCGCTGGGTCATGTGCTTCAATCCGGACCACGAATGGGACGGCTCGACCTATTACGGCGCGAGCCTCGAATCGCTCGTGCACCTCGGCAGGCAAAAGGGCTACGAGCTCGTTTGCTGCGACGACATGGGCAACAACGCGTTCTTCGTGCGACGCGACCTGTACCCGCTGCTCGGCATCGCGAACAACGATCCGTCGGTGTTGTTCCGGCCGGCGATGTACAAGCTGCGCTACGTCGGACACAACACGTTCCTGACTGGTCATCCGTATCGGCACGGGCCGGCCGAGCACATCTGAATGGATCCGCTTGCCGTCACCTTCGACGAGATTCGCGATGCCTATGGGCTCGGTCGCGGCGAGCCGCCGACGCAAGTGAGCGAACGGGTGTGGCATCTGCCGACAAGCAGCGGCGCGGGCGTGGCGGTCAAGCTCTATGCGCTCGAACACCATGCGCGCGCAGCCAAGGAAACCGCCGTCCTCGCGCATCTGGAAACGCACGGCGATACTCGCTTCCATGTGCAGACGCTGAAGCGCACGAGGTCCGGCGAATCGCTGTGGTCGGGACAACATTCCCATGCGATGCTGACGCGTTGGGAAGCCGGGCAATTCAAAACCTACGATAGGTTCTCGCCAACCGAATGGGATGCGCTCGGCGCGAGTCTGGCCGCGTTGCACCTGAGCCTCGAACAACTGCATCTGCCGTCGCTCGATACGATCCGCGCGCGGCTGACCGCGATCGACGCGGATGCAGTACACCGCAGCCTGCTGGATGCACTCGATCGAGCCGATGCGAACGTCACCGGTGCCGCGAATCTGAGCCGCTACGTCGATCTCGCGCTGCGCATGCTCGACCGCTACTATCCGGGCAGCATCGATGCGTTTCCGGCCGACGATCCGCAGCACCCGATCCACAACGACTACAACCAGTTCAACTATCTGTTCACGGGTACGCTGCCGCCGCTGATCCTCGACTGGGAAGCGGCGATGGGCGCGCCGCGCGAATACGAGCTGGTGCGCTGCCTGAATCATTTGCCGCTGGAAGCACCGCACCTCGCGCAAGCGTTCGTGCATGCGTACCAGCGGGTGCGGCCCGTGAATCCGGCGTACATCGCGTGGGCGGTCGATGCCGCCTGCTTGCAGCACGCGCTCAAGCTCTGGATCGTGCAGGGCTGGCTCGACGATCCATCGCGCTTCGCATCGCACCTGAACGGTGCGGTGACGATGGCGTCGGCGATGGTGAACGCGCGTGACCGTCTAATAGATTTCTTTTCCCGCTGCATGGAAACAGGAAGCTGATGTGAGTGCGAATCCGAACCAGATCACGAATCCGCCGCAGCCCAGCGAGCGGCCGCACGTGTTTCCGCCGCCGCTGGATCGCGATTACCGCGTCGAGGACGGGCGCATCCAGACGCGCTCGCTGGAAGCGCATATCGTCGATCACTGCAACCTGACATGCGCGGAATGCTGCTCGCTGTCGCCGCTGTTGCCCGAGTGGCATGCGAGCCCCGAATCGATCGAAGCCGATCTGCGCAAGGCCGCGAAAGTGTTGCGCCCGCGCATGTTCAAGCTGGTCGGCGGCGAACCGTTGCTGCATCCGGCGCTCGTTGAAATGATCGAGCGCGTACGCGCGACCGGCATCGCCCCCGTGATTTCGGTCACGACGAACGGCCTGAAACTCGCCGAGATGCCCGACGCGTTCTGGCAAGCGGTGGATGCGCTGACGATCTCGCGCTATCCGAAGCCGGCGCTTTCCGCCGAACTGGTCGCGCATGTCGAGCGCCAGGCGGCGCGCTTCGACGTGCGTCTGAACTGGAAGGTGCAGGACGTGTTCACGACGATGAACCGCGCCCAGCCCGGCACGGACCGCGACGAAGCCCAGCGCCTGTATCACGATTGCTGGATTCGCGAGCGCTGCCATATGATTCGCGACGGCATGTTCTACACGTGCACGCGTCCCGCGCATTTCCATACGCTGTACAAGGGCGACAAGGATTTTCAGGCCGACGGCCTGCCGCTGCGCGACGACGCGGGCATGCTCGACGCGATGCTCGCCTATCTGCAACGCGAGACGCCGCTCGAAGCATGCCTGCATTGCCAGGGCGGCAGCGCGCCGGTGGCGCCGCATCGCATCCTCAAACGCATCGAAGTGGACACCTTGAAGGCTCGTTATCCATGATCGTCGGTACGCGCGACCCGTTCGGTTTCGATCGTCTGCACTACCATCCGCGCAGCGGCATGTCGGCGTCCGGTATCCGCGCGGTATTGCGGGCGTCGGGGCAACCGGCCGGCGCGCCGGACACGGCCGCCATCGCGGGCTACCTGAGCGGCGAGCGTCTGGTCGGCCGCACCGTGTTGCGCGACGTACTCGCGGTGCCGCCCGGTCATGCACTGATCCGGTCGCCGCAAGCGCTGACGGTGCAGCCGGCGCCCGAGCGGCCGCAGCATGCCGATCTCGACACAGTGCTGCGCGCGTCGCTGCAACGTGCGCTCGACAGCGGCAAGCGCGTGGCGCTGGCGCTGAGCGGCGGGCTCGATTCGGCGCTGCTGCTTGCGTTGTTGCGCGAGCTCGGCGCATTGCGGCACGTGACGGCCTACATCCTCGCGACCGACATGCCCGATTACTGCGAACTCGACGCAGCGCTCGAACTCGCCACGCAGATGCAGGCGAACGTGAAGATCGTGCGCGCGAACGAGGCCGATTTCATCGCGGCGCTGCCGAGAACGACCCACGCGGTCGAGGAGCCGATGTTCAACCTGCATCCGGTCGCGAAGCTGCTGCTGGCCGAGGCGATGGCGGCGGACGGTGTCGAAGTGGCGATTACCGGCGACGGCGCGGATCAGGTATTGCGCCGCGACGTATCGGCCAACTATCTGCCGCTGTGCCACGCGTTGTTCGACGAGGCATCGGTCGAGTTGCATCCGCCGTTCGTGGATGCGGCCGTCGTCGCGCATCTGACCAGCATCGCGCCTGACCCGAACAAGCAGTGCCTGCGCGAGCTCGGTGCGTGCCTGAACCTGCCGGAGCGTCTCGTGCACGGCCCCAAGCGCGGCCGGCTCGCGCCGGCGATGGATCTCGCGACGCTGCTCGATCGCGACCGCACGCATGCACTGGCCGACACGCTCGGCCTCGCTGCGCCGACGCTGCAGGCGGATACCGAACGCGTGCTGTGGACGACGCTGACACTGCTTCTCGACCATCTCGATCGCCTTCATTCCGATGCCGCGCATCGCCTAACCTGAGCCGTTCATGAAACGCATCCTGTTCTGCGTGGTGCCCGAGAAGGGCCACGTCAATCCGTGCATCGGCCCGGCCCAGCATCTGCGTGCCGCCGGCTGCGACGTCGCGTTCTATGCGCCGGCCGACATCAGCGAACAGCTCGACGGCGCCGGCGACTTCGCGTTCGTCGGGCCGCGCGAGACGCCCGAGCGCCACGACCTGTCGCGCGGCGCGAGCTTCGCCGCGAACATTCGCGACGCCGACTGGCTGCGGCACTGGATCCGCACGTTGCTGATCGACCTCGCCCCCGCGCAGGTGGACGGCATCCGCGCGGTGCTGCGCGACTGGCGGCCCGACGTGGTCGTGATCGACCCGCTGTTGTATGCCGCGGCGATTGCGGCCGAGCTGGAAGGGCTGCCGTGGGTTTCGATGTCCAATTCGCTGAATCCGGTGCTGCCGGACGATCTCGATTCGGAACTGCTGCGCACGGTGCGCTGGCTCGAACCGGAACGCACGCGGCTGTTCGCGCGCTACGGCCTCGACAGGCGCTTTCGCGGTTGCGATGTGCTGTCGCCGCACCTGACGATTGCGTTCACGACCGACGCGCTGGTCGGCGCGCCGCCGCCCGGCGTCGAACTGGTCGGCCCGGCGATGCCGTCGGGCCCGCGCGGCGACGAGACGGCGTTCCCGTGGGAACGCGTCGACGCGGATCGCCCGCTCGTCTACATGTCGCTCGGCAGCCAGCTTTACTACCACCCGGAGGTGTTCGCGAAGGTGATCGACGCGACGCGCGCGACCTCGGCGCAACTGGTGCTGTCGGTGGGCGAACTGGTCGATTCGGATCTGCTGCCGGCCGCCGACGAGCGCGTGCTCGCGGTGCGTTACGCGCCGCAACTGGCGCTGTTGCGGCGCACGCACGCGTTCGTCAGCCACGGCGGCGCGAATTCGGTGATGGAGTCGCTCGCGTGCGGCGTGCCGATGCTGCTGTCGCCGTTCTGCAACGACCAGTTCCATTCGGCGCATTTCGTCGAGCGGGCCGGCGCGGGCTGCGTGCTCGATCTGCAGCAGGCCGGCGTTACGGACATCACGGATGCGCTCGAACGCCTGTTACGCGCGGGACCGTTGCGCGAGCAGGCGGCGCGGATTCGCGACAGCTATGCCGCGTGCGACGGCTCCGCGCACGCCGCCCGCCTGATCAGCGCACTCGCTTCAGGAAGCCGCCTGGCGACAGCGTCATGAGCACGCGATCCTCGATGTCGTGGTCGATTTCGAACCGGTCGTCGCGGGCGAGAAATTCACGCGCGGCCGTGGCCGGATTGTTGCCGCGGCCGTACGGCTTGCCGTCGAACATCGACTCGGGCAGGTACTCCATGATGGTGTCCATCACGATCGCGTAGCTGCCGGGCGTCACGAGCGGCGCATAGCATTCGAGTTCGCGCAGCACGTGCGCGTGCGTATGCGTGAGATCGAGGATCGTCATCACGCGCGCGCCGTCGTCGATCTGTGCACGCACCGACGCGAGCGTGTCGGCCGCGCACGATTCGCCTTCGATCAGCACCATGCGGTGGGCGAGCCGGTGCGCGTGCAGGCGCTGGCGGACCTCGTCGCGCAGGCGCGGTTCGATCGCGACGACGCGGCCCGGGGCGCCGGCCAGTTCGAGCATCGACGCGGTGAACACCACGCCGCCGCCCGCCGCGATGCCGGTCTGGACGATGCAGTCGGGGCGCTCGCGCCAGATCAGTTCCTGCAGCGCGAGCATGTCGCCGGGCAGATGGAAGAAGCGCTCGCCGAGCCAGCGGGTCTGGAACAGATGGCCGAATTCGGCGGCGCGCGTCAGCCATTCGATGTTGATGTCCCGCATGCGGGCCGAAGGACGCTCTGACATGGTCGATGCAACGAGTAGGAGTGACGTGAAAACGCTGGAACCGTGGCTTCACCGGTACTGGAACGTCGGGCCGGCGCGCCTGCAGGCGCTGGTGTCGGGCCATACTAACAAAACCTATCTCGTCGAGTGCGACGCGGGGCGCGCGGTGCTGCGCGTGTCGTGGTCCGGCAAGCCGGTCGGGCAAATGCAGCGCGAGGCGTCGATCCTCGCCCGTCTCGGCGACGCGCGCACATCGCGGCTGCTGCCCGCGCTACCGCGGTTGCGGCCGACTGTCGATGCGCAAACCGGCGTGCAGATGCCCGACGGACGCTGGCTGCATCTGTTCGAGCATATCGACGGCCGTCCCGGCGTGCCGGACGACGCGCACGCGGGAGCGACCGATGCGATGCGCACGCTCGCGCATCTGCATACGGCGCTGGCCGCGATACCGGCAAGCGAAGCAGCGCCGCTCGCGTGGCTGTCGGCCCGTCATGCGCGTGTCGCGGCGCGTGCGATGCCGTCTCTGCCGGGCGATCTGCGCGACGCCTACGACACGGTAATCCGACGGATCGGCATACATCTCGACGCGGCAGCCGCGTGGCTCACGGGGCCGGTGCATTGGCTGCACGGCGACTATCACGCGGGCAACCTGCTGTATGTCGGCAACGCGGTGAACGGCGTGCTGGATTTCGACGATGTGGGGCAGGGAGCGCAATGGCTCGAAGCGGCCTTTGCGTCGTTCGCGCTGTCGCGCGATGCGGGCCGGGATGATGGCTTCGTGTTCGATCGCGGGCGATGGATGGCCGGTCTGGAGACCTATGCGGCGACACGGCCGGATGCGGCGCCGGATTGGCTGCGCGACAACCACGACGCGCTGATGACGTTGTTCTGCGCGGACCAGACGCTGATCCATCTCGAAGCGGCGCAGCGGGGCCTATGGATGCCGGGGCCCGGTATCGGATTCCTCGGCGGCTGGCGCCAGTTGCTGGCCGGGGCGGTGCCCGCGGGCTAACGGGGCATGGCGGCAGCGCGCTGCCGGTTCAGGAACAGCCGCACCGCTTCGACCGTGTTGGGCCGCGTGTCGCCGTGCCGTGATCCGTCGTGCAGGCAGAACAGCACGTCGCGATGCTGCGCCGCGCAGGCATCGACATGCGCGCACATCGCGTCGAACAGCGCGTGCGGCGACGGCGCCGGCCGTTGCCAGTCGTCCAGTATCGCGGTCCAGCCCGTGTGTTCGCGTTGTGCGCGCGCGAGCACGGCTGCGCGATCGTCCTGCGGCATCAACCCGTATGGAAGGCGCAGCGGGATCGTGTCCGGCGCGGCAAGGCCGGCGCGACGGTAGACGTCGCGAATCAGCGCGTCGGTCGTGTCGATCTCGTCGATCAGTGCGGCGTCAGCGAGCGCGCCCGGTTTCGCGTGCGAATACGTATGGTTGCCGAGCCGGTGGCCGTCGCGCGCGATTCTCGTTGCGACGTCGAGCGCGCCCGCGAGATGCTTGCCGAGCACGAAGAAGGTCGCCGTGCAGGATGCGTCGTGCAGCACGTCGAGCAGCGCAGGCGTCGAGGGGCCGGGGCCGTCGTCGAAACTGAGGTAAATGGTTGTCATGGCTGGCCCGGGCCGCTTATTGAACCGGCTCGATGGCCAGCGGACACCGGCCGACTGGACGCAGCCGCGACCCGGTCCATTCGTAGAAGAACCGGGCCGCTTTCGCGTTGCCGGCGTCGCAATCGTCGTCGAAGCAGCCAGAGATGATCAGCAGCCTGCTGCCGGCGCGGAAGTCGACGCGCTCGTCGTCGTTGCCCATCACGCCCGAGACGGCTTTCACGCCGGTCATCGTGTACGTCGCGCCGGTGTTCTTGTCGACGATCGCGAAATTTCGGCAATCCGTTCCGCAACCCCAGATCGCGACGCGATAGTGACCGGCAAAATTGGCCGGTTGCGCGAATTCGTCGCGAATGACGGTGCGGTACAGGCGCGCCTCCTTGCTGGTGAGCCGCGGCGCGGCAGCCGGTTTGCGTGGTGTGCGGGCGGCGGCCGGTGCCGGATAGCGATCGAACGAAGGCGATGCACAGGACGCGGCCGTCGTGGTGGCGTGCGCAGCCTCGACAGCCTCCGCAGCACCGGCGCCGCCCATCAGCGCAGTGGATGCGCCGGCGATCAGCAGAAATCGATGGGCAAGCGCCACGCGAATGTCCTTCGTGTTCGAGGTGAATGTCGAGCCGCAGCCGCCGAACGGCCGGCGACGACGATTCTATGACGCTTCGCGCGGGCTGGCGACACGGCACGGTGGTTGCGCACCTGCCGAGCCGGCGATGCCGTGCGGAATCGTCCGTCAAGCATCGTCAAATCGCCGCGATATATCACGATGCCTGACGTTTCATGCGGCTTCGAAGGCTGTCATGCCCGGGTCGATTGCGTATCCTTGAATGCGATTCGCGGTATTCACGCAGTCACAACCGGGAGGCTTTACATGAATGCACGTCTTTACCGCGCGACCGTTGCCGGCGCGCTGATCGGATTGCTCGCGCCGTTTTCGGTCGCCCATGGGCAACTGGGCGACGTCCTGAAACAGGTGGGCGGTAGCGGCGATTCGGGCGGCAGCGCGGGCGGGGTGCTCGGCAATCTCGGCGGCCTTGGTGGCGCGCTGACGGGCGGTGGCGGTGCGTCGCTGACGCCGGGCAGCACCGGCAACGTCGCGGGGCTGCTGCAGTTCTGCATCCAGAACAATTATCTCGGCGGCGCGACGGGCAGCAGCGCATCGTCGGTGAAGGACGCGCTGCTCGGCAAGCTCGGCGGCAACGCGTCCGCGTCGTCCGACAGCGGCTATACGAGCGGCGCGAGCGGGATTCTCGACGCCGGCAACGGCAGCAAGCTCGACCTGAGCGGCGGCGGCCTGAAGCAGCAGGTGACCAAGCAGATCTGCGACAAGGTGCTGACGCAGGCCAAGTCGCTGCTGTAAATCGATCGGCACGCGTCGCGCGTGCCAGCGCCGGGAGGCGGTGCGCAGGTGCCGCCTCCCCGTCAGTCATTCCGGCCGTGACGTTCGTCACGGCGAAAAGCACGTCGCGCGAGTCGATGCCGCGACCCGCGCAAGGCGCAAGGCGGCGACTGCGCGGCTCAATCCGCCAGCCGCTTGTCCGCGAGCGCCTTGCAGCAGTCTTCGTACACCCATTGCACGAGTTTGGCCCGATAGTCGAGATCGTCGGTATCGACGATTTCCTCGACCGCGTCGCGCGCCCACGACGCGTCGACGAACCCCGCATGCCGCTTCGCGATGTCCTGCGCGAGCGCCGCGAGCTTGGCGACCGACAGCCAGTCGGCCTGGCGGTGATGGCGGTCGAGCCAGCGGTGCGCGGCCTGCACCTGGAACGCGGCGTCCGGCCATGATTCGTTGAGGTAAAACGCGCCGAGGTTGCCGCAGGTGAGCCAGCAAAGCAGCTCCAGGCGGTCTTGCGAGCCGAGGGTATGGGATGCGTCGGACATGGCAGCGCTCACGAAGTGCGTCGATTCCGGGCGGCGCCGGCCGCAACGGGCCGATGCCGATAATAAAAACATAGCACGATGCGGGCCCGGCCGCGCACCCGGGCGGATGCTGACGTGGCGGCGGCCCGACGAATGCCTTCCCGGCCATGCGCGGCGGACGGCGGAGCTGCGGCGCGCGGGCGTGCCGGCTTTTTCGAACGGCTGTCATTCGTCACACCAGTCACCGAAACGCTCGCTAGAATGGCGGCTTCCCTGGAGGCGGAACACGATGAAAATCTACGACCAGTTCTACATCGACGGCGCATGGCGACAATCGGCCGGCACCGGCACCATCGACGTGATCGATTCGGGCACCGAAGCCGTGATCGGCCGGATTCCCGAGGGCGTCGCGTCCGACGCGCAGGACGCGATCCGCGCGGCGCGCGCGGCGTTCGATGCGTGGGCGGCCACGCCGGCCGCGACGCGCGCGGGCTACCTGCGCAAGATCGTCGAGCGCCTGCAGGCGCGCAGCGAGGAACTCGCGCAGTCGATCACCGGCGAAGTCGGCATGCCGATCAAGCTGTCGCGCGCGATCCAGGTCGGCGGCCCGATCTACAACTGGAAGGCGTACGCGAAGCTGGCCGAATCGTTCGAATTCGAGGCGCAGGTCGGCAATTCGCTGGTGGTGCGCGAACCGGTCGGCGTCGTCGCGGCGATCACGCCGTGGAACTACCCGCTCAACCAGGTCACGTTGAAGGTCGCGCCGGCGCTCGCGGCCGGCTGCACGGTGGTGCTGAAGCCGTCCGAAGTCGCGCCGCTCAACGCGTTCATGCTCGCCGAAGCGATCCACGAGGCCGGGCTGCCGGCCGGCGTGTTCAACCTCGTGTGCGGGTATGGCCCGGTCGTCGGCGAGGTGCTGGCCACCGATCCGGACGTCGACATGGTGTCGTTCACCGGCTCGACGCGCGCGGGCAAGCGCGTGGCCGAGCTGGCGGCCGCGGGCGTCAAGCGCGTCGCGCTGGAGCTGGGCGGCAAGTCGGCGTCGGTGATCCTCGACGATGCCGATTTCGGGACGGCGGTGAAGGGCACGGTCAACGCGTGCTACCTGAACGCGGGGCAGACCTGCTCCGCGCATACGCGGATGCTGGTGCCGGAAGCGCGCTACGAAGAGGCGCGCGAGCTCGCGAAGGCAGCGGCCGAAGCGTACGTCGCGGGCGACCCGCGGCAGGACGCGACGCGCCTCGGTGCGCTGGCGTCGGCCGCGCAGCAGCAGCGCGTGCAGGCCTACATCCAGCGCGGCATCGACGAAGGCGCGGAACTCGTGACGGGCGGCACCGGCTTGCCGGAAGGGCTCGCGAAGGGCTTCTTCGTGAAGCCGACCGTGTTCGGCCGGGTCGATCCGAAAGCGACGATCGCGCAGGAAGAGATCTTCGGGCCGGTGCTGTCGATCATCACCTATCGCGATGAAGACGAGGCCGTGCGCATCGCGAACGATTCGCCGTACGGGCTCGGCGGCGCGGTGTGGGCCGGCAGCGACGAACGCGCGATGCGCGTCGCGCGCCGCATCCGCACCGGGCAGGTCGACATCAACGGCGGCACGTGGAACGGCGCCGCGCCGTTCGGCGGCTTCAAGCAGTCGGGGTATGGCCGCGAGAACGGCGTGTACGGGCTCGACGAGTATCTCGAGTACAAGTCGATGCAGTTGAAGCCGGCGAAGCCGGCCTGAACGCCGCGCGCGGCCCGAACCGGAAAAACGGCACGCTTGCGTGCCGTTTTTTATTGACGGCCGTCAAGGTGCGCGGCGGTGGATCGTCGATCATCGCGGTTCCGATGTTCCGACGAGGTTTCAGATGACCGTACGCACTTCCTTTCCGCCGCTGACGATCCGCGGCCGCACCTTGCTGCCCGTCGTGCAGGGCGGCATGGGCGTCGGCATCTCCGCGCACCGGCTGGCGGGCAGCGTCGCGCGCGAAGGCGCGGTCGGCACGATCGCGAGCATCGACCTGCGTCACCATCATGCGGATCTGCTCGCGCGGTGTCGCGCGCAACCCGATCGCGCGACGCTCGAGGCGGCGAACCTCGACGCGCTCGCGCGCGAGATCCGTCTCGCGAAAACGTACAGCGAAGGGCGCGGGATGATCGCGGTCAACGTGATGAAGGCGGTGAGCGCGCAGGCGGACTACGTGCGGGTCGCGTGCGACGAGGGCGCGGATGCGATCGTGATGGGCGCGGGCCTGCCGCTCGACCTGCCCGACCTCACGCAAGGGCACGACATCGCGCTGATCCCGATCCTGTCGGACAGCCGCGGGATCGCGCTGGTGCTGAAGAAGTGGATGAAGAAGGGGCGCCTGCCCGATGCGATCGTGATCGAGCATCCGGCGCACGCGGGCGGCCACCTCGGCGTCACGCAGATCGACGACATGCACGACGCCCGCTTCGATTTCGCGCGCGTGCTGGACGAGACCGCGCAGGTGATGGCGTCGCTCGGCATCGCCCGCGACACGATCCCGCTGATCGTGGCCGGCGGGATCAACAGTCACGACACGGTGCGCGCGGCGTTCGCGGCCGGCGCGAATGGCGTGCAGGTCGGGACGCCGTTCGCGGTGACCGAAGAGGGCGACGCGCATCCGCACTTCAAGCGCGTGCTCGCCGATGCGACGCCCGATGACATCGTCGAATTCGTCAGCGTGACGGGCCTGCCCGCGCGTGCGGTGAAGACGCCGTGGCTCGATCGTTACCTGCGCAACGAGACGCGCATTCGCAACAAGCTAGGCGCATTCAAGCAGCGTTGCCCGACCGCGCTCGAATGCCTGAGCGTATGCGGACTGCGCGACGGCATCGAGAAGTTCGGCCACTTCTGCATCGACACGCGGCTCGCGGCCGCGCTGCGCGGCGACGTCGCGAACGGGCTGTTCTTCCGCGGCCGCGAAGCATTGCCGTTCGGCCGTGCGATCCGCAGCGTGCGCGATCTGCTCGACCTGCTGCTGACGGGCAGTGCGACCGAGCCTGCGGCAAACCGTCCCACGTTTACGCTGGCTTGACCAATATCAAGATGACGAAAAGACCCTACAGGGAGAATGGAAACCATTCTTTGGGGGTCCGTACCATGCATAAAACGATTCGAACTTGTGCCACCGCCGCCGTCGTCGCGGCCGCCATTGCGATGCCGTCGCTGTCGCACGCGGCGTCGCCGGGCGACGGCATCAACCAGGGGGACGTACTGGTCCGGCTGCGCGCGATCAGCATCCAGCCGAACGAGCGCGCGAGCGACACGCTCGGCGCGATCAACACCGGCGTGAATAACGCGATCGTGCCCGAGCTCGACTTCACGTACATGATCCGCGACTACCTCGGCGTCGAGCTGATCCTCGGCACGTCGCGGCATCAGCTGACGTCGAGCCTCGGCAATCTCGGCGGCGTGGGCGTGCTGCCGCCGACGCTCTTGCTGCAGTATCACTTCAACCATGCGGGCAAGGTGCGCCCGTACGTCGGCGCCGGGTTGAACTACACGTACTTCTACAACAACGGGCTCAACGTCGGCGGGGAGGGCGTGTCGATCAACAAGAGCAGCTTCGGCCCCGCGTTGCAGTTCGGCGTGGACGTGCAATTGACGAAGAAGGTGTTCATGAACGTCGACGTGAAGAAGATCTGGATGAGCACCGATGCGACGCTGGGCGACAAGGGCATCGGCACGCTGCACATCGATCCGTTGATCGTCGGCGTGGGCGTGGGGATGAAGTTCTAGACGCGACGGAACAAGAACAGAGTTGGGGTTGGCGGCATGGCGGTCTGCATGCCGCTTTTTTTATGGGCGGCCGGTTTACAGCTTGTCGTACTGGAAGCGCATCGCGGTGCCTTCGCGCGTGATGCGCTCCCACACCGCGCGCTTTTCGTCGTCGCTCAGGAATACCCAGTTCGAGACTTCGGCGGCCGTGCGGCCGCAGCCCTTGCAGACTTCGTCGAAGAGCGTCGAGCACACGCCGATGCAGGGGCTGTCGGGAAGATCGTGAAGATTGGAGGCCATCGGGAGGGTTCGCGCAGTTGAATCGTCAGCCGCCATTTTAATGCATCGCGGCGACCCGGCCGGACGCTCGCGCCGGCGTGCCGTCCCGGCGCGGG
>NZ_JACFYV010000161.1:0-16274 GCF_016759955.1 Burkholderia sp. KCJ3K979 | reverse complement strand
GCATTATATGTCTCAAAAATGAGTCGACTTGACGGAATGAGTGAGAAAAGATGCGATTATTTAGCGCTTCAATGCTCAGGGTTGTCAAGATTTTTTGTCCGTCAGATGGAGAGATATCGTCAGCGTCTTCGGTTAAATCATGCCCGCATATGCACCGCAGACTGGCGGCAGCAAGGAGTCCGCATTGAAGTAATACGGCGTGGCAGCATATCGGGCAAGTACGTCGAAGAGCAATTTGATGAAGAGGGCAATGCTCGATATTTGGTAGCTGATTTGATCGATGCCAGTATGGTTCTCCATACGTTTGGTAGTCTTTCAATAGACAGTGTGGGCAATATCGAATTGATCTATCTTTTGATTTAATGTGGTTAGTTCCATTGCGCACCGATGTCGGGTTGTGTTTGTCGCTGAATAGTTTTGGCAGGGAACGCGTGCCGGGTAAATACCCATCTCGAATTTCTGCAGCGCCAAACGTAAGGCGATATGATAGCGTTGTGTAATTAAGAATTATGTCTTCGTATTCAATTTCGAGAATGTCGCACAGGTTGTTTACTCTTTTGGTAAATGGGAGGATATCGAAGGGGGCTTGGCGAGAGGGGGCGGTAAAGCCGATTTTTCGTAGCAATGAGTTCCCATCAACTGCATTGTGCAGACAGACTCGCGCAAGCCATGAGCCGAATATTTCATCGGGATAGGGCGACGCAACGAACGGGAGGCGTAGCATTGATCGCTGATCCTTAGGGCGTCTGTTTGAAATAGCATAGCAACTATGGCGGTATGCGCAAGCCGTGACGCCGAATCTGTCCCCGCGACATTGAACACCATCGATCGGCAGCGTAAGTTGGGGTGAATAGGTGCAACTCATCGGTTTGAGAGCATTCTCGCAGGAGGCAGCGTGCGGTGCGCGATTCGATGGCGAGCGCAGAGATTGCCGCAGCGGCGGCGAATGATGTGAAATTCGGCACCGGCAATGGCGACCTTGCGGATATTGTTGTCCACGAGCGAGTCATCGTCGACTTTCGTGGCCATCGTGATGCGCGCGCCGAGGTGCGCGGCCGCGGCGGCTTGGTTCGCGCCCTTGCCTCTGTCGGGGAACTCGAAGTTCGGCGCCTCGAGCATTTTGTCTTGGGCGGGCATGCGCGCGACGTGCGACTGCGTCAGCTGCGGCTGGGAAGCGTAAATTGCATCACTTGCTCGGACCGGTGTTCGTCGAACGAGGCATCAAGCAGGACGAGATGGATTGTTCGATGTGCAGCGCGCCGCGCGGCTGCCAATCATGCCGCATCGGGCGTATCATAAGACGACGCAATGACACCATCACTTCCGGCATTACCAGAATCTACCGAAACCTTGGCCGTATTCCACCAATCCTGACAAGAATTCCCTGAATAGAGGAACGGTGGCGATCGAACAGTTGGGCAATCTGATGTAGCGTGTCACCTTTGCGCCACCGCTCCAACGTCAATGCTTTTTGAGGCTCGCTGTGGCAGATCCTGCGCCGCTGTTTTATTAGCAACACCTCCACTGCTTACCCAGCGTGTAGTGTGTTGCATCGACCGGTTGAATCCGCCTGCGATGACGGACGGACACGACTGATATCAGAACCCGTTGGCCGAGCGGATCAACGGCATCTTCTAAGGCGAGTTCTTCTTGCGACGTCCCGCTGGCGTGGCGCAGGCCGTCAAAATGGTCGAGCAATTGGCGCGCATCTACAACCATTAACGATCCTGAAGCCTGAAATACAGAACGCCCGATGCGGTGCATCGGGCGTTCTAGGGTCGAGATACTGTCAACCTATTCCACGACTTGACACTCCGCATGTGTTGCGCCGCACGGTAGGCATGTGACATCGATTCCGATACAACTTCACTTGCTTTGAGCAAGTTACTCGCCGAAATTTCAAATGTGCGGGATCGAATTGATGGATGTGCTGGAGTTCCTCAGGTGCTTGTCCGTGCGTATCGCACACGACATTGATTTTATTTTAGAAAATACCATCATTTAACATGAAACACTGCCCGCTTCCCGGAATACTCAATTATTTCGGAAATGTTCGAGCAGTTCGTACACGACGGGATCGCTCGCGCACTGACCGCCACCGCATTCGAGTAATGTCGATACGAGATTGGCGACGATCGTAAGCCCGAAGACTGCAATCGCGATTCGCCCGCTGGTACTCAGCGACGCGGGTTGCACAGTATGGCTTGTGTGGCGGACGGCAAGCAGCAAGGAAACATACAAAATGATCAACACCGACGCGATAAAGCACCATGTGTAGAAATGCAGGCCCCACAGAGCTGAACCATACGCTCCTGAATCAGGTGAGATGTGTAGCAGTACCTGACGACCTGCGATGACGCCGGTTGCGACAGCGCTGACGAGCATGCAGCAATAATGGGTGCCACGTACGCCGTATCTGACGTTCATTGCGAATCCGATCCCGGCGAGGATCAATCCGACGCGCTGCAGTAAGCAAAGTGGACAGGGTAGCTCATTGAATGCAAGTTGATAATAGAATGCGATGAGCAGTGCTGCACTAATCGCAATTAATGCAAGAACATCTAGCGTATTGTTCGTCGTCGCGTTGTCGTTGCTATCGTTTCGTAGAATCTTCATTTCCATTATCGCGATGTCATTTAGAGGGATAGATTGAGCGAATCTGTCGCGTGATGAGCGAATGAGAAAAGTGTGGAGATCAGTGCGACGACGAACAAAGAGATCGTACGTGAACGTGTACCGTATATCATTGAGACGAACGATGCGAGTGACAACAGAAACGGAAGAAACATAAAAATTTCGAGTCCTTCAGGTGGTGGTTAAAACGAACAGCGTAACGAGGTTGGGTCAGACGACCGAAAATCGATTGCCTGTCACAGGTTGGAATAGAAGAGCCGGCAAGGCCGCCGTAGCGATCATGGCAGGGGCGTCATCCAAGCGTGCCGACAATGCTGACTTCCTTGTTGTCGGGAACTTCGTTGTACGACAGGACGGTGAGGTCCGGTGAGAACAGTTTGGCGTACCGTGCGAGCATCGGGCGAATGCGTGGCACCACGATCAGAACCGGGGCGGCGCCCATTTGTTTCAATTGTTCGACCACCGCCGGCATATGGGTCTGCAACTGCGAGAGCACGTTCGGTTCGACCGGGAAGTTGTCCAGCGGCACACGCGTGCTCGATTGCTCCGCGAGACTGAGCGCATTCAGCAGAATGTTCTCGAGTTCCACCGTCAGGCTGAAGCCCTTGAGCGCCTCGTGCTGGGCGCCCAGTCCGGCCACGATCTGGCGACGCAGTGCGCAGCGGACTTCGGCCACGAGCAGTAGCGGGTCCTTGGTGGTTTCCGCGGCCTCCACCAGCGTGGCGGACACGGTCTCGATGTCCTTGATCGACACGTTCTCGGCCAACAACGTACGGAACACCTTGCGCAACTGACTGTGCGTGAGGCATTTTCCCAGCGCATCGGCCAGCGCTGGCGCAATGGCCGTCAGGCGTTCGATGATGGCGGTCACATGATCGTAGCTGAACAGGTCGGGAATCGTTTCGCGAATTAACTTGGCCGCATGCGTGGCGATCACCGTCGCGCAATCGACGACCTGGTAGCCGAGGCCGAGGGCATGGGCCTTCTGGTCGGGATCGATCCACGTGACGGGCATGCCGTAGGCAGGGTCGATGTCGGGTGTGCCATCCAATTCCCCGTAGACGGTAGGTGACGGAATGGCCATCAGCTTTCCCGGTTGCACTTGGGCCTGAGCCAGTTTGGTGCCATTGAGCATGATGGTGTAACTGGAGGGGGGCAGGCTCATGTCGTCGCGCGCGCCGATGGCCGGTAGCAGGAAGCCGAGCTGTTCCGATAGAGTTTGTCGGGTGCCATGCAGGCGGCGCACCAGTGGCGCGCCCTGAGCGCGGTCCAACATCTCCACCAGCTTGTAGCCGAGGGATACCGAAAGCGCGTCCACATACGGCAGGCTGCTCCAGTCGAACGATTCGTTGCCGGGCGCGGCTAGCGTGGCTTGCATGACGCGGGCGGTTTCTTCCGCCTCGACCGCTGCGGAGGGCGAAGTCCGCTGCGTCATCCGATAGCCGACGTAACCGAGCACTGCTGCAAAGCACAGAAACACCAATGTCGGCATGCCCGGGATCAGGCCCAGCGCGGCCATCAGTGCGGAAGCGCTGAACAGCACCAACGGCGAAGCCAGCAACTGCTGGCCGATCTGTTCCTCGAAGTCGCGTGCATCGTCGATGCGGGTGACAATGACCGCGGCGGCGGCGGACAGCAGGAGGGCGGGTATTTGCGCGACCAGGCCGTCCCCGATGGCCAGCAGCGCATACTTGTGGAATGCCTCGCTTGCAGGCAAGCCGTGCATGATTACGCCGATGATCACGCCACCGATCATGTTCGTGATGAGAATCAGAATGCCGGCGATGGCGTCGCCGCGCACGAACTTCGATGCGCCATCCATGGCGCCGTAAAAGTCGGCTTCTGTCGTAACATCCTTGCGACGTTGCTGGGCCTGTGCCTGTGTGATGACACCGGCGTTCAGATCGGCGTCGATGGCCATCTGCTTGCCGGGCAGCGCGTCGAGTGTGAAGCGCGCCGACACTTCCGAGATGCGCTCCGCGCCCTTGGTGACCACGACGAAGTTGATGATCATCAGGATCACGAAGACAACCAGGCCGACCACGAAGTTGCTGCCAATCACTACATTGGCGAACGATTCGATCACTTGACCGGCTGCGCTCGCGCCCGTGTAGCCATTAAGCAAAACTACGCGTGTCGACGCGACGTTCAATGTCAGGCGCATCAGCGTGGCAGCCAGGATAATGGTCGGGAAGGCCGAGAAGTCCAGCGGTCGCTTGACGGTCACGGCCACCATGACCACCACAATGGACAGCACGATGTTGAACGTGAACATGATGTCCAATGCAGCTGGCGGAAGCGGCAGGATTACCATCGCCAAGATGGTGAACAGGGCGAGAGGCGCAGCAAACTTCAGGCGCCTGAATAGGTCGAGCACGTTCATCGGGATTGAGACTTTTGCAAGTGTTCGGGAATGGTGATGCCAGTGGGCAGCGAGGGTGAAACGTCGCGTCCACCGCTGCGGAATGCCTTGATCTGCAGCACGTAGGACAGCACCTGTGCTACCGCGCGATACAGCTCTGCCGGAATTTGCTGATTGACCTGGCTGGTGTGGTAGATCGCACGCGCCAGCGGCGGCAGCTCGATCACCTCGACGTTGTGCCCTCGGGCGACGTCGCGAATGAACAGCGCAACCTCATCGACCCCCTTGGCTACGACGTACGGCGCTTGTGCACGCGTTACGTCGTACTTGAGTGCGACTGCATAGTGAGTCGGGTTCATCACCACCACATCGGCGGTTGGCACGGTCTTTCGGATCCCCTGGCGCGCGAGCTGGCGCTGGATTTGGCGGATGCGGCTCTTGACTTCGGGCTTTCCTTCGGACTGCTTCATCTCCTCTTTGATGTCGCGCTTGCTCATGCGCTGGCCGCGCTTGAAGATGATTTGTTGTACCGGTATGTCGACGAGTGCGAACACGATGATGATGCACGTCAGCGTGAGCGCAGAGGTCAGGAACAGGTTTGCCCCCCCGGTCAGTGCATCGGCGAGCGGCGCGCCTTGCAAGCGGATGAAGCCGCTCAAGTTGGAGCGGCAGACGATGAAGAGCGTGGCCATCAATACGAGGGCCTTGAGCACGGTCGTGCCGAACTGCACGTAATGCTTGCCGGACACCAGGCGCTTGAGCCCGGAGAGCGGGTTCAAGCGGTTCAGCTTCGGCATGACGTTTTTGTGGCTTATGGTCCAGCCGCCCGGTACCAACGACGCGACGATGATGCCGGCGGGCACCGCGGCCAGCGGGGCAAGCATCTTGCACAATAGCAGCGCCGCTGCGGGAAATAGCATCGACGCCGCATTGCCGATCCTGTCGTCGCCGGAAAGGTCTGCAAACGACAGCGCGAAAATGTGCTTGAGTTCAACCAGCCACGCCGGGGCTAGTACGACGATAAGCTTGAGAGCAATCAGAATTCCCACACACGTGCCGATATCTCGCGAACGTGCAACCTGGCCTTCCATTCTGGCTTTGCGCAGTTTCTGCGGGGTGGCCTTTTCTGTCTTGTCGCCGGTTTGTTGCTCGCTCATTGCATTCCCCCGTTGCCGAGGGGCCGCGTCGCGAGTCGGTCGTAGAGTTCTAGAACGTGCTCCACCATGCGACCGTAGTGATCCGGCAGTGACGGCAATAGCAGCGTCAGCAGTAACAGCCCGAACATGGTCGTGATCGAAAAGCCCAACGCAAAAAGATTCAGTGCGGGTGCTACGCGATTGAGGAGGCCCAGGCCGACTTGTACGACCAGCGTAGCGAACATCACCGGAAGCGCCAACGCCACGGCGGCGGAGAACACCCAGCCTACTGCGAATGCGAGATGCTTGAGCGCGTCGAGGTCGAAGGCAAAACGACCGACCGGCCAGACTGCAAAGCTGCGCGCGATGACAGCCGTCAGGATCAGGTGGCCGTCGACTGCGAAGAAAAGCAGGATGAACACCACGTACATGACGCTGGTGAGTACGTCGGCCATCTGGCCATTCATCGGATCGTTGATCTGCGCCATGGATAGGCCCAATTGCGACGATGCGACGGTACCGAAAATCTGCAGCGCGCCCAGCACGAGATGGAACACGAAGCCGAGCAGGCCGCCTATCAGGACCTGTTCGGCCACGGCAGCCACACCTTCGAGCTGCAGCAGGTCGATCACGGGCATCGCCGGAATACCGGGCTGTATGGCTAATGCGAGGATGAGGGCGATCAGCAGGCGAATGCGCACAGGGACCATCGCGTCACCCAGGATCGGGGACGCGGCCAGCGCGGCAGCGATTCGGCAGAAAGGCCAGAAGATCGTGTTCGCGAGCGGCAGGAGCTGGGCAAGGACAATTTCCATTGCCGAGTCACCCGGTCAGTTGTGCGGCGCGGCTGAAGATCTCAACCGTGTAATGCATGACGCGGCCGGTCATCCATGGGCCAGCCAGCGCGAGTGCGACCAGCGTCGTGATCAGGCGCGGAAGAAAGCTCATCGTCTGCTCGTTGATTTGCGTCGCGGCCTGGAATATGGCCACCAGCACACCCGTGATCAGGCCTGGTGTAATCAGCACGAGGATGATGACGAGCACCAGGCGCAACGCGTCGACTGCGAAGCTGGCAGCCAGATCGGGAGTCAGCATCAGTAGGCCTTCACGCTGGTAATGAGGGTGTTGACGGTAAGTGACCATCCGTCCACCAGTACGAACAAGAGCAGCTTCAGCGGCAGCGAGATGACGAGTGGCGACAGCATCATCATGCCCATTGCCATCAGCACGGACGCGACAATGATGTCGACGATCAGGAACGGGATGAACAGCATGGCGCCCATCTGGAACGCAGTCTTCAGTTCGCTCAGCACGAACGCCGACAATTTAACCAGGAACGGCTGCTTCTCCGGGGCCGTGATTTTTTCGGTGCCGGAGAGTTTGGCCATCTGCGCAAGCGTGGCCTTGTTCGTCTGCGCGAGCATATAGCGCCCCAGCGGTTGTTCCGATGTCGCGAGCGCGGCTTGCATGCTGATCTTGCCCTGGTCGTATGGCACGAAGGCCTTTTGCCAGATTTCCTCGCCGACTGGGCGCATCGTAAGCATGGTCAGCACCAGCGCGACACCCGTCACGATGCGCCCCGGCAATCCTTGCTGCAGGCCTAGCGCCTGCTTGACCAGCGACAGCACGATCACATAGCGCAGGAAGCTCGTCATCGTCATCATCAGCGCGGGCAGTAGCCCGAGCAGCGTCATCAGAACGAGGATCTGAGTTTTGACCGTGAAGCCTTGGCCGCCTACGGCATCGGATGTGAGCGTCAGCGTGTCGGCTTGCACGAGTGCGGGCACTGCGAAAACGGCTAACGCCAGACCCAGGTGGGGCAGGAGGTCGCGATTCTTCATGTCGCCAGCGAGTTGAGGTCGTCGAGTTCGATGATGCGTAGCCCGTAGTGTTCTCCCGAGACGACGACTTCGCCAAAGCCCACCGGCGTACCATTTACCTTGATGATGAGGGGGTCGCCGGCAAGGCGATTGAGCTCCACCGTGGAGCCGGTTTCGTACGACAGCAGATCGGCTAGCGGTACGGTGGCCTCCCCCACCTCCAGCGTCAAGCGCACGGGAATGCGGCGCAGCATACGCATCGAGTCGCGCGGCGAGGCAGGTTCGCCGATGGATTGGGGATCGTCGCCCAGATCCAGATCGCCCAACGCGGAGAGATCAAGGTCGGTGGTCGAGGTCATGTTGGGGGTTACTCCACGGGTTCGAAAGAAGTAATCCACAGCGCGCCTTGGTGTTCGGCCAAGGCCGCGCGGTAGAGGCGGACGTTGTCGACGAGCACGTCGACGGTATCGGGCAAGCGAATGGGCAGGACGTCGCCTGGCCTCATGCGAAGCAGTTCGTCGAGGCGCATGTCCTTGGACAGCACGTGCACCGACATCGTGACGGGGATGCACACGTTGGCCGGAGCACTATCGGGTGCAGGACGCAGGTGCTGAGCATCGAGGCGTGCAAACAAGTGGTCGACCCACCTGTCGTCCAATGCGAATTCGACGTCGCCACCGACGTTGCGCAAGGGGTCCGAGATGGTCATGCGCAGGACGCGGACGCCCGGGCCGGGCAGGATGTCCCCACTTGGCAAAAAGGGCTCTGCCTGGTCGCCGAGCATCGCCGAAGCAAACGCGGCTAGCAGCGCGGTGTGTTGTTGTGCCGCGAAACGCCGTTCCGCCCCGGTTTCCGGCACGGGGGCTGGGGCGTTCGGCACGGCTTCGTCCAGCGAAGTGTCGTAATGACAGGCCAGCAGCGCCAGCAGTAGCGTGCGGTCGCAGCGCACTGAAATCTGTCCATGGTTGCATGCATAGGTGCGCCAGACGGCCGCATTGCGCGACCGCATCGCGGCGACAGAGAGCCCGGTGACGACGAAGCGCGTGCCACGGCGCAGATTGAACCGTTCATGAAGGGAGTGGTCGATTCTGCGCTTGATATCTTGCAGCACATCCTCGAGCAAATGGTATGGACGCCCCAGCGTGCACGGATCAAGCACCACCGGAGATGCGGCTCGGCTGCTGCGGGAGTGGGAGGGAGATGCTGACACGGTCAAGGGGTCGTTTTGAAGAAGAGTGGGCGCCATTGTCGGCAGCGTGCTGCATGGAGCGGAGAATGTTGAACAGAGTTTGAACACCCCAAAAAAAACGACCCGCTCGTGGCGGGCCGGTTTTGGACTCCAGTGAATCGTGAGGCAATGCTTACTGGAGCAGCGACAAGACCATCTGGTTCATGCTGCTGGTTTGCTTGAGCATGGACATGCTGGCTTGCAGCAGCACTTGCTGCGAGCTCATCTTGGCGGATTCCGATGCCATGTCGGCGTCCATGATGCGGCCTTCGGCGTCAGCCGTGTTCGTCGACATGTTGGCCAGGTTGTTGTGGGTGTGCTCGAGGCGGTTTTCTGCCGCACCGATGGCCGAGCGCAGCGCGCCCACGTCGTCAAGTACGTTGTTGATCAGATCGATCGTCGCGTTGGCGCTTTTAGTCAGCTCCTCGCCGGCCACTTCAGGCGTGCCTTCTGCTGGGCCCTTGTAAGTTGCCGACAGGCCCTCGAACTTGGTGTCCGCGTTTGTGACGTGCTTGGAGAAATCGACGGTCATCGTTTCGTCCTTGGTGGCGCCGATCTGGAAAGTGATTTCCTTGGTCAGGCGACCGCCCTCGATCACTGGCTTGTTGTCCTTATCCAGGACTTCCTTCTGCATCAGCTTGGCGCCGCCGTACGACGTGTTCTTCATGATGTTCGACAGTTCCTTGCCCAGCGCATCGTACTCGGCCTGCATGGCAGACTTTTCGTTTGCCGAGGACGATCCGTCAGCGGCCTGCGTGGCCAGATCCTTCATGCGGTACAGAATGTTGGTGACTTCCTTCATCGCGCCGTCCGCGGTTTGGAGCAGCGACGACGCATTTTGCGTGTTCTGCATGGCCATGCCCATGCCGCGGGTTTGCGCTTGCAGGCGCACGGCGATCTGAAGGCCGGCAGCGTCGTCCTTGGCGGAGTTGATGCGCAAGCCGGTGCCCAGGCGGGTCATCGTGGTGTTCAGGCTGCTGCTGGTGCTGCCGATGGCCTTCTTGATGTTCATGGCGGCGGCGTTGGTGTGCAGGCTCAGCATGGTATGTAATCCTTAAATCTAGACTAGGTTGGGGGTATTTGTTTGTCGCTGCCCACTTGTCAGGAGGCGACGCCTGTTCAAGACGGCAGGCGATCCACAGACGTTAAATCGAATCGAGTCGGCCAAGCGGGAGATGCGGCGCGGCGGACGTGCGAACGTCGAGATTGCTTCTCCGCTGGCGGGGGAAGGCTTGCCATTTGAGCGGTGCCGAGCGATGGCGCTATGAGTCGCTGCAATAGTGCCAGTGAAAACTGGCCGTGGCTTTCTGCCGTGGACTGATCTCGCGTATGTCCGTGCGCGCTGAGATAGGTGGGTTCGCCACGGGGGTGTCGGTGAGTACTGCTGTGCTGGCGTTCCCGTGCGTGGCGACATGCTATTGATCCGGCTCGTGTAATGGGGCGACTCCGGAAAATAAGAGTTGTCTGATATTGGGCACGGCGGATTTCGCTCACACTTTGGCTCTACATTGGGATCTGTATCGCAGGCCCAAAAGGAGCTGGTTTGAGATTCAGGTCTTGCCGTGCAAACTTCAGGCTTGGCATTTCTCTTGACGCCGGTTCGAACTTGGGTTGCCCGCCCGTTAGGTTGCTGGCGATTCGCCGGCAGTGACGAGCGTTGTGCATGACGCGTGTTGAGAAACGTACGAGTTCGGTTTGACTGACGCCTGATCTTCAATCTCAGGGCCTTTCTCGCACCCTGTGCATCTGCGGGCTGCTGACGCAGTGCCGCGCGATTTCCGCTCCGCTGAAATGTTTGCGGCCTCGCGATATTTTTTCGCATCAAGGGCGCCGCAATTCGTATGTGCATTCTGTCTATCCTTGCGGGGGGAACTCCGCTGCTTAACCGTGGGCTCCACGAATTCCGTTCGATCGCGTATTGACGGGATACGTCAGTGGGTGCCTCCTAAAATCCTCATCAGTCTCGCAATCATGTCGACAGTCACACCCGCCGATGCAAAAAAGCCGCGCATTGCGCTCCTGGAAGACAACGTCGCACATGCGAGAACCGTTCGGCACTGGCTCGAGGCCGCGGGCTACGACGCTATTGTCGAGCACGACGGCAGCCGCTTTATCGACCGCATCGGCCACGAGAAGGTCGATATGCTTCTACTCGATTGGGATGTGCCCGGCATGACCGGCATCGACGTGCTGATAGACATGCGCAAGCGGGTCGACTATCTGATTCCCATCGTGTTGCTCACTCAGCATGACGACGAGCGCGACATCCTGCACGGGTTGAGCTGCGGGGCGGATGACTATCTGGTTAAGCCTATCAGCGAGAGAATGTTGATTGCGCGTGTTATCGCCCAGTTGCGCAAATGGTACCCGGGGGTCCAGCGCAATCAGCAAATCAAATTTTTTGGCTTCATCCTGGACGAGGCCACGCGCACGGCAACGTTGCCCGACGGCGAGCAAGTCTCGCTGCCTGAGCGTGAATTTTCCATTGCGCTGTACCTGTTCGCGCACGCCGGACGCGTGGTGAGTCGCGAAGTGCTGCTCAAGCAAGTTTGGGGTGCTGCGGATTCGTCGAATGTCGGCACGTTGGCGACCTATATCACGCGGGTGCGAAACGGCCTTCGCCTGCGTCCGAACGGGCTCAGAATTTCGAGCGTGTATCGCTACGGGTATCGCCTCGAGCGGTTGGCGGATGGTGCCGACAGCGACCGGGATTGAGCTTGCGGCAAGCTGGTGGCTCTATGCGTGCACTCATTTCCCGCTTGATGACGATCGGCCCCTTGCGAGGCATTGTGGTCCTTGCGATGCTGGCGCTGGCTGCGTTGAGCGGTAGCCCCGGCAGCGGCGTGGTGTCGGGCGCGCTTGATCGTGTGCTGTTCGACATGATGGCGCAGGTGGTTGCGCATCGGTCGACGCGACAGGTGGTGGTGGTCAACATCGACGAAGGGGTGATCGCGCAACTGGACCCGCATGGCATGGACGCGTATTTGGCGCAATTGCTCGGCGCTCTTGGGAAGGCGCGCAGCGTCACGCTCGATTTGCCGCTGTGGCCCGGGTTCGATTATTCGAGTCTGCGCGCCGGCATGCGATCATGTTCGCATACCGTGTTGGTCGAGCCAGCCCTCGCCGGGCACGCAGGAAGCTGTTCAAGCCTGCTGCCGCCGGCACTCAGTTCGCTTGCTGCCGCGCGCAGCCAGCGCATCGTTACGATGGGCCACTACGGTGTGGTGAGTGGTTTCGTACCTTACCGTCTGTCTGCGGGCGTCCGTTATGCACACGTTGCACTCGATGCGCTGCGGGTGGCGGGCATCGAGCCGCCGTTGCCGGTCGTTGATTTCGTCAGGCCATACGCGCAGTCGATCGGGGCCGCACGCACGCCGGCGGTGATGACAATGCTGCCGGCATCGATGCACCTCACGCAGTATTCGGATATCGATGTGCTGCAGCAACGCGTACCTGCGGATGCGTTCGATGGGAAGGTGGTATTCGTCGGTAGTCACGCGTGGGGCGCCGGAGGGATGTTCCAGATCTCGTCGCTCAACTCGCACGAGGTTACGCGCTCACAACTCGACGCGCTCATCGCCGACGCCGTGGCGTCAGGCAATCTCGCGCGCGAAGCGCCCGCCGTCGTCGGGGTGTCGATCTATCTGATCCTCGCGTTCGGCGTCGTGCTGATCTGCGTGTTTGTGCCCGGTCGGGCGGTGCATCTGGCGGCGCTCGGCTGGGGCGCGCTGATCTTCGCCGTTCCACTGGGAATGTTGGTATTCCATATCTGGTTGCCGCTGGGGCTGCTTCCGGTTGTTTGCCTGCTGATCTACGGCTTTTTTGCGTGGGAGCGACATGCTCGCATGCTCTCGATGTTGCGAGGCGAATTGCGCGAATGGGGAGCGATCGCCGCCGCGATCCATCCGCGAGAGGGTGCTGCCGCGGTCGCTGCGCCGTCCGGGCGGTCCGACGAGCTGGTCGGCATCAAGGCAGCGTTGCTGCAGGTACGCGGCTGGCAAAAGCTCTACGTCGACATGGTCAACCAGTTTCCGTATCCAGTCTTTCTCACGATGGGCGGCCACGTTGCCGTGTGGAACGCGAAGGCTGCCACTTTAGTGCACGAGGACTCCGCCGGTGAGCTGACCGACGCTCGATTGCCATTCATGCAAGTCGAGCGGCTCGTGGCCGAGAGCGTATGCAAGGGCGGAGACGCCAGTCGTGAAATCGAATGGGGCGGTCGCACCTACATGCTGATGTGCGAACGGCTGTCGAGTGGGCTGAGCGGGGATACTTCTTCCGACGGCGACACGCAGATGTCCCACCTGGTTTGTCTGATCGACCTTTGCGATCTGAAGGGATTTGTCTCGCACGACAAGTGGATGTTGCGCCATATCGCCCATGATCTGCGCAGCCCACTGACGGCCATCCTGTCGTTGATCGACCGCCGGGGCGCGTCCGTCGGCGGCAATCCGGACGGGGAGTCGGATCGCGCCTTCCTGAGCGATCTACGGCAGCAGGCTTCATACTCGTTACGTATTGCGAAAGACTTCATGCAGTTGAGCCGTGCCGAACGACTCGATCGGACCGAATTCGAACCGGTGGCGTTGAGCGAGGTGGCCGAAGAGGCGATCGACCAGAACTGGCTCGCCGCCGAGCAAAAGGGCGTCGTGTTGCGCGAACCGGCATTCCTGGTCGAAGACACCCTCGTCAGCGGAAATGGTGACATGCTCATGCGTGCGGTCGTCAACGTGCTGGACAACGCGATCAAGTATTCGCCGCCTGGTGCCGTAGTGTCGCTCACCATCGGCTCGGCTGGCGACGGCGCACTGGTACTGACGGTGGCTGACAGCGGCGTCGGCATGACCGACGACACGGTTCGTCGCCTGTTCGAGCCGTTCTTCCAGGCCGATCGCAAGGCCGATGGCAGCGCCAGCGTCGGATTGGGGTTGCCTTTCGTCAAGGCCGTGATCGAAAGACACGGCGGCATGGTTGCCGTGCACAGTGCGCCAGGGAGCGGCACCGTGTTCGAGCTGATCCTGCCACGCGTCTCGTCGAAGGCGCGAGGTGTTGGATCGCTGGAAACGGTCGGCGTAACCCGACCTGCGACGGTGGCGATGACTGCCGCGCCCGCGCGTGACTGCCGGTTCGCGATGTAGCGCGACGCCAGGGGCGCTCGGGCGCGGGGCCGCCCCGAACCATGCTCCTCCATTTTGTACCGGCTCATTTGCCGTATGGTCGTTCTCTGCCCGACTGAGCACGAGCAGCAGTGACGGGCCGCCGTTAGCGGGCCAATCAATGTTTCGTTGAACATTCTCGTTCTACGACGGATGACGTCCCAGAATCCGTGCCATAGCCAATCTGGAGCCGCCATGACTGTCGACCTCTCGAGCGCGATGCTCGATTCGATTCGCCAATCCGTCATCCCAAAAAACGATGACCCGAAAACCGAAGCCGCCTCTGCCGACATCGCGGGAGGCTTCGCCGATTTACTCAAGCAGGCCGTGCGTGGCGCGGATGCGCAACAACATCACGCCGACGATCTCGTCACCGCCGTGGAAACCGGCGCCAGCGATGATCTTGTGGGTGCCATGCTTGCCAGCCAGCAAGCAAGCCTGTCGTTCTCCACAATGGTCCAGGTGCGCAACAAGGTCATGAGTGCTTTTGACGACATCATCAAGATGCAGGTTTGATGAGGACCGCAAACGTGCTTGCTCAAGTCAAGGCTCAGATTGCGCGCTTCGCGCCTCCCGGCCATTTCCGATTGCCGTCCCCCGCGGCGCTGTCCAAGCTGGCGCCCATCGTCATCTTGGCGATTAGCCTGGCCGCGCTGACCATGATGCTGATGCATCGTCAGGACTCGCGCTACAAACCGCTTTTTGGCTCCCAGGAAGCCGTGGTCGCTGCCGACATGATGGCCGCGCTGGACGCCGAAGGCATTCCGTACCGTATCCACCCGGACAGTGGCCAGGTGCTGGTGCCGGAGCAGAAGCTCGGCGCCGCGCGCATGATGCTGGCCGCCAAGGGGGTGGTAGCCAAATTGCCGGAGGGGCTGGAGCAGGTGGACAAGAGCGATCCGCTGGGCGTCAGTCAGTTCGTGCAGGACGTCCGGTTTCGGCGCGGCCTCGAAGGCGAACTGACGCAGAGCGTGATGGCGCTCGAGCCGGTGTCGTCGGCTCGTGTGCATCTGTCGATCGCCAAATCGGCATCGTTCATTCTGGCCGATGGCGACAAGAGTTCGGCGTCGGTGGTGCTCACGCTCAAGCCCAACCGCAAGCTGAGCAAGCAGCAGATTGCCGCGATCGTCGCGCTGGTTGCGGGCAGCGTGGCGAACCTCGACCCGGCCCGCGTGACGGTGATAGACCAGGCCGGCAATCACCTGTCCGCGCAGATCGATCCGGTGCTGGGAAATTCCACGCTCGACAGCGAGTTGGGCGCGCAAATGCGTGAACAGGTATTGCGCAATATTCGCGAGTTGCTCACGCCTGCGTTGGGTGACGGCAACTTTCGCGCGAGCGTTGCCGTCGAGCTGGACCACGATCGCGTGGAAGAGACCCGCGAGCAATACGGCGAGGCCCCGAAGATTACACAGGAAGCGATTCGCGACGAGAAGGACATCGGTCAGGCAGCGTTGGGTGTCCCGGGTTCGTTGTCGAACCGGCCGGCACCGCCGTCGACCGCCAGCATGCCCGAAGCGCCGCACTCGGCCAAGAACGCACAGACACGCCAATACGCTTACGACCGCAATGTCGTACAGATCAAGCGCAGTCCCGTGCGCGTGAAGCGCCTGAACGTGGCGGTGGTTCTGAACAACGCCGCCGCGCCCGGCGGTGGAAAGGCTTGGGCGCCAGCGCAACTTGCGCAGGTGGACACGATCCTGCGCAACGGCTTGGGCATCGATGCCGACCGTGCAGATGCACTGACGGTGTCGTCGCTGGACTTCCGCGGCACGCCGGTGACCGTATCGCAGCCGTGGTGGAAACAGCCCGACAACATCGTGACGATCGGTACTTGGGCAGCGTGGGCATTGGGTGCGCTACTTGGGTTCGTATTCATCTTCCGCCCGCTGCTTAAGGTGCTTCGCATGTGGGCCAACGGCGGGCGCGATCCGCAGT
>NZ_JACFYV010000160.1:0-16441 GCF_016759955.1 Burkholderia sp. KCJ3K979 | reverse complement strand
GCGTGAACGGCTCGGCGGCGGCCAGATCGACCGGACCTGGCGCGAACGCCGGCTGCGCGCCCGTCGCGGGCAACGCCGACGCCAGCCCGTAATCGAACCGCGATGCATAGCCGCGTTCGACCGCACCGCGCGCGGTATTGCACAGCACGCGATACGCGACGCAGGCGCCGAAGCGCGCCACCGGATCGTCTCGTTCGATGCCCGCCGACACGTTCAACGCGTGCGACGCATAAGCGACGTCGAGCGGCGCGGCGGACGATGCACGCAGGCCGCCCCACGTCGTGCGCGCGGAATTGAAGAAAGGCACGTCGCCAAGATCGGTGGTTTCCGCCGTCGCGGGCGCGGCCGGCGCGGCGTCGTGAAACGCCTGCGCTGCCGCGCCCTGTGCGCCGGCCACGCACGCCGCCGCGACGATGCCGCGCAGGAACGCACGACCCATCGGAAAACGGTGAACGCCGCGTGACGCGGGTCGACCTTGCTCGCGTGCGACACGGAAACGCAGGTCTGACCGCATGACGTCGTCACTCGCTATTCAATGAAAAATCGGGAAAGAACCGGACATCGCTGAGGAACGATCGTCGCGATCCGGCTACTCGACAGCGAGTGTATCGGCTTGGTCGAAACGGCTAAATAGGACTCGTCTTATTTGTTAATAATGCCGCTTAATACTCGTACCAAAACAATGCTGCCGGGACGCCATGCATTCGCGCGAAACCCGCCACGCCGTGTACAGTCGAGGGCTGCCGGCGCGCGACACGCGCCGCGCACTGTGTCTTCAACACCGGAATCCCGTCATGTTTCTCGATCATCTTCATCCGGAACGCTGGACGTTCCTGTGGAACGCATTGTCCACCCTCTCCCTCAAGCTTGCCGCCGGCCTGGCGCTGCTCATCGCCGGCTGGTGGCTGTCGAAACGCATCGGCAACTGGCTGAACCGGCTGCTCTCGAACAAGGAGCGCGTCGACGACACGCTGCGGCCGATCCTCTGCGACGTCGCGGTATGGGGCATCCGCATCGTCGCGATCGTCGGCGCGCTATCGCAGCTCGGCATCGAAACCGCGAGCATCGTGGCGGTGCTCGGCGCGGCCGGCCTGGCCATCGGCCTCGCGTTGCAAGGCACGATGCAGAACATCGCGGCCGGCATCATGCTTCTGCTGTTGCGGCCGTTCAAGGTCGGCGACTACATCGACGGCGGCACGGGCGTCGCGGGCACCGTCGACGAAGTCGGGCTCTTCATGACGCGCCTCACGAAGCCTGACGGCATCTGCGAGTACGTGCCGAACAGCGCGCTGTGGGGCAGCTCGATCCGCAACTACACGCGCAACCCGACGCGCCGCCTCGATCTCGAAGTGGAAGTGTCCGTGCACGACGATATCGATCGCGCGCTCGCTGCGCTGCATGCGCTGGCCGTGGCCGATCCCGACGTGCTGCAGGACCCCGCGCCGGACGTGATGGTGATGCGTTTCGACGACAGCACGGCCGTCGCGAACATGCGCGTGTGGACGCATACCGACAAGTTCTGGGCGATGCGCTGGCGCCTCGCGCGCCAGGTGCGCAAGACGCTCGCCGAGGCGGACTGCGCGCTGCCGATCCGCACGCGGGAGCTGCACATCGTGCACGACGCGGAGCGCCGCGCAGGCGACGCGCGCGTGCGGGTCTTGTAGTGCCGCGGAGCGCGCCGCGCCCCGGCTGCGACGTTACATCCGGACGATGTCGAGCAGCGCCTTCCTGCCGCTCTTGTACGTGAACACCGAGATCGCGCCGTGCTTCAGGTTGCCGTGCGGCGTGAAGCGCGCTTCGCCGAGTGCGCCGCGATAGACTGTGACCGGCATCGCGGCCAGCCCCTTCGCCGGGTGCCTCGAGCGCGTGCTGAGGAAGCAGGCCGGCGTGTCGTCGATCCAGTCGAGCCTCGCGTTGCGCGAGGTGAAGTTCTCGTCACGCGTGCCGGTGCCGGACGCGTGACCGTTCATGCCTTTCAGGCGCCCACACACGGGCATCCGCCGTCGATCGTCATCCCATGGAGCGCTACCCGATGAAACGTTACTTTCCCACCGCGTCGTTTGCCGCCGCGATTGCCTGCGCATTCGCATTGAGCGCCTGTGCGGCGCAATCGTCCGCGCCGGCTGCTGCTTCGGCACCGGCCGATAATGCCGCGCCAGTGGCCCCGCCGCTGGTCGGCGGCGACCGCGACGCGCACGGCTGCATCGGCTCGGCCGGTTACGCGTGGTGCGAGCGGACGCAGCAGTGCGAGCGTCCGTGGGAACTTGCGAAGGCGCGGGGGTTCGCGAATTCGGCGCAGGCGTATGAGCAGTTCTGCCGGAGCGGCGGAGCGAGGTGAACTGATGCGAGTGAACGGGTCGCGGTGCAACGCCGCGATCCGATGATGTTCCGGTCTGGTGCATAGCCCCTCCATCGCACGCATTCGACCCGCCGATCCCTATCGATTTTCCCGCGTCGCGCCCCGTCATTCCGGAAACCCGGACGCACAAAAAACCCCACGAAAACAGGGATATTCGCCGCCTGCGACACGTTGTCCGAGTTCGGTTATATTACGCGCCCCTTGCCACCCCGCCCCCGCAAAACGCGTCGCACGCGGCCTCTTTCAACGCAGCCTGAAGCGCCGTCCGCTCAGGCTTGCCACCCGGGCCCGGGCGCGTGGCGCACCCTCGCGACGCAGGCGCTTGCCTGCCCGCGGGAAGCCGATCCGAAGGTGTCCTTCCGAATCGCTTCGCGTGCGCAAATGCAACGGCGCGCCGCGCCGATCCGGAATTCCGGATTCGCGGTCCGAATCTCCGGACCCGCGTTCCGGCGCCACGGAACCGCGCGCCGGGCGGCATGGCAAACCGATGCATCCAAGTTGAAAAAGGGATCTGCTGTGATCAAAACGTTACGGGTAATACTGTCGGCGCTCGCGCTGTGCGTCGCGACATCGCCGGCGCACGCCGCCGACACGAAGAAGGTCGACGTCCTGCTGGTGGGCGGCGGCATCATGAGCTCGACGCTCGGCGTCTGGCTGCACGAACTCCAGCCCGACTGGTCGATGACGATGGTCGAGCGCCTCGACGGCGTCGCGCTGGAAAGCTCGAACGGCTGGAACAACGCCGGCACCGGCCACTCCGCGCTCGCCGAGCTGAACTACACGCCGGAGAAGGCGGACGGCAAGGTCGACATCTCGAAAGCGATCGAGATCAACGAGTCGTTCCAGATCTCGCGCCAGTTCTGGGCGTGGCAGGTCAAGCAAGGCGTGCTGAAGAACCCGCACGCGTTCATCAACTCCACGCCGCACATGAGCTTCGTGTGGGGCGACGACAACGTCCGCTTCCTGAAGAAGCGCTACGAAGCGCTGCAGGCCAGCCCGCTGTTCCGCGGGATGCAGTATTCGGAAGACTACGACCAGATCAAGCAGTGGGTGCCGCTGATGATGGAAGGCCGCGACCGCAACCAGAAGGTGGCCGCGACGTGGACGCCGATCGGCACCGACGTGAACTTCGGCGAGATCACGCGCCAGTTCGTCGGCTACCTGAAGACGCAGCCGAACTTCACGCTGTCGCTGTCGAGCGAAGTGCGCGAAATCACGCGCAACGCCGACGGCACGTGGCACGTGTCGTGGGTCAAGCTGCATTCCGACGAACCGCCGCAATCGGTCGACGCGAAGTTCGTGTTCATCGGCGCGGGCGGCGGTGCGCTGCACCTGCTGCAGGCGTCGGGCATCCCCGAGGCGAAGGACTACGGCGCATTCCCGGTCGGCGGCTCGTTCCTCGTGACCGACAACCCCGAGGTCGTGAAGCAGCACCTCGCGAAGGCGTACGGCAAGGCGTCGGTCGGCTCGCCGCCGATGTCGGTGCCGCACCTCGACACGCGGATCATCGACGGCAAGAAGATCATCCTGTTCGGGCCGTTCGCGACGTTCTCGACCAAGTTCCTGAAGAACGGCTCGTACTTCGACCTCGCGAAGAGCACCAACCTGCACAACGTCGCGCCGATGATGCGCGTGGGCGTCGACGAATTCCCGCTGGTGCAGTACCTCGCCGGCCAGCTGATGCTGACCGACGACGACCGCTTCAACGCGCTGAAGGAATACTTCCCGAACGCGAAGAAGGAAGACTGGCGCCTGTGGCAGGCCGGCCAGCGCGTGCAGATCATCAAGCGCGACCCGGTCAAAGGCGGCGTGCTGAAGCTCGGCACCGAGATCGTCGCGTCGCAGGACGGCAGCATCGCGGGCCTGCTCGGCGCGTCGCCGGGCGCATCGACCGCCGCGCCGATCATGCTGAACCTGATGAAGAAGGTGTTCAAGGACAAGGTCGCGACGCCCGAGTGGCAGCAGAAGATCCGCCAGATCGTGCCGAGCTACGGCACCAAGCTGAACGACAGTCCGGCGAAGGTCGTCGAGGAATGGACCTATACGAGCGACGTGCTGCAGCTGTCGCCGCCGCCGAAGATCGACCTCGGCGCGCCGTCGCAGCCGACCGGCAACGCGCCGGCCCGCCCGGCGAAGGCGTCGGCCGACATGGCGCTGTAACGCGCCCGACGCCGCGCAACAGCCGCGCGGCACCCATGCGGCACCGTTGTGCCGCCCGACACGGCCGCCCTCCGGGGCGGCCGTTTTTCCTGGTGCGCGCCGGGCGGAGGCACCGGCTTCCGCTAGAATTGCGGCACGCGCGACGCCGTCGCCGCCCGATCCATCACCCGCATCGACACAACCCGAGCCACCGCCGGTGCGGCCCGCGCCCGAGCCGCGCGAGCGCCGCCTGCCGTGGCCGCGCCCGCCCGGGCGCGCCATCAACCGAATTCAGCTGGAGAAAGACCGTGTTTACCTGCCGAAACCAGAGCTGCGGCACGCAGTGGGAACAGTCCGACGTCGTCATCAAGGATGAAGGCCAGGGGCTGCTGTTCCGCTGCCCGCTGTGCGGCGCCCGCAACTATCTCGAACGCTTCGAGGACGACGAAGGCAACGTCGTCTATGAACAGATGGAAGGCCGCCCCTACCTCGGAGACCTGTCTTGACCCAACCGACCGCCACGCCGTTCAGCGCGCTGCCGCTGACGCCCGCCACGCTCGCGAACCTCGCACAGCTCGGCTATGTCGACATGACGCCGATCCAGGCCGCGAGCCTGCCGGTCGCGCTGGCCGGCCAGGACTTGATCGCGCAGGCGAAGACGGGCAGCGGCAAGACCGCCGCGTTCTCGCTCGCGCTGCTCGCGCGCCTCGATGCGCGCAGCTTCGACGTGCAGGCGATGATCCTGTGCCCGACCCGCGAGCTCGCCGACCAGGTCGCGCAGGAAGTGCGCCGCCTCGCGCGCGCCGAGGAGAACGTGAAGGTGCTGACACTGTGCGGCGGCACGCCGATGCGTCCGCAGGCGCAGAGCCTCGAGCACGGCGCGCACATCGTCGTCGGCACGCCGGGCCGCATCATGGATCACCTCGACCGCGGCAACCTGAAGCTCGACGCGCTGAACACGCTGGTGCTCGACGAAGCCGACCGGATGCTCGACATGGGCTTCTTCGACGACATCGCGAAGGTCGCGCGGATGTGCCCGACGACGCGTCAGACGCTGCTGTTCTCCGCGACCTATCCGGACGGCATCGCGAAGCTGAGCCAGCAGTTCCTGCGCAATCCGAAGGAAATCAAGCTCGCGGAACGCCACGACGACAGCAAGATTCGCCAGCGCTTCTATGAAGTGACCGAGGACGAGCGGCTGCATGCGGTCGGCCAGTTGCTGAACCACTACCGGCCGGTGAGCACGATCGCGTTCTGCAACACCAAGCAGCAATGCCGCGATCTGCTCGACGTGCTGCACGCGCAAGGCTTCCACGCGCTGGCGCTGCACGGCGAGCTCGACCAGCGCGAGCGCGACCAGGTGCTGATCCAGTTCGCGAACCGCAGCTGCTCGGTGCTGGTGGCGACCGACGTCGCCGCGCGCGGGCTCGACATCGCACAGCTCGAAGCGGTGATCAACGTCGACGTGACGCCCGACCCCGAAGTGCACGTACACCGCATCGGCCGCACCGGCCGCGCGGATCAGGACGGCTGGGCGCTGAGCCTCGCGAGCATGGACGAGATGGGCCGTGTCGGCGCGATCGAACAGGCGCAGAAGCGCGAGGTCGAATGGCATCCGCTCGCTGAACTGAAGCCGACGGACGACAGCGTGCTGCTGCCGCCGATGGAAACGCTGCAGATCCTCGGCGGACGCAAGGACAAGATCCGCCCGGGCGATGTGCTCGGCGCGCTGACTGGCGACGCCGGATTCGACGGCAAGCAGATCGGCAAGATCAACGTGACCGAGTTCTCGACCTATGTCGCGATCGAGCGCGGCGTCGCGCGTGATGCGCTGCACAAGCTCAATGCGGGCAAGATCAAGGGCAAGCGGGTCAAGGTCCGGTTGATGGACGAGGAGTAAGCGGGCCGCGGCGCGGGCGGTCGCAGCACCGCCGGGCGCCGCCCCGTGCGTCACCTCAGTTCGGGATAGCCGTGCGTCGCGGCGGCCTGCTCGAACCGCGCAATCGTGTCGTAGTCGGCCGGCGACAGCCGGTCGAATCCCTTCAGCCTCAGCACGCGCGCCCGTTCCACATCGGCGGCAGCCGCGCGCTCGAGCGCCTCCTGCAACGCGCCGACCTGCGTATCCGCCAGCGCCGCCCGCGATGCGACGAACGGCAAGCCCGGCGCGGATGCCGTCGTGCCGATGATCCGGATGTCCTTCAGCAGATCGGGCAGCGCGTCGCGCACATACGCGAACGTCACGCAGTCGATCGCCGCGCAATCGGCCTCTCCCGAGGCCAGCGCACGCAGCACGTTCAGGTGCGAACCGAACGGCGTGACCGAGCCGAAGAACCGTCCGTCGTGCGCATGCGGCGCGACCGCGTGCCGGAATGCGTTCATCCCGCTGTGCGAATCCTCGCCGTTAAAGGCGGCCCGCAACCCGCGGCAGGCGGCGAGCGTCGTCGCGCCGCCCGCATACACACGCGCCGATACGACCAGCACACTGCTGTAGCGCGCCCCGTCGCAGCCCTCCGCATCGAAAATCGGGGTCGCAATCAATCGCACGACGTCGTGCAAGCCGAGCATCCGGTACGGGTAGCCGCAGGTCTGCGACAGCAGCAGGTCGTCGCGCCGCCACAGTGCGTGCAGATCGTCGAACGGCGCGTCGGGCAGCACGACGTCAGCCGGCCCGCCCGCGTTCGCGAACGCATCGAGCGCATCACGCAGCAGCGCGCGCCACAGGGCGGCGTGGCGCGGCGTCACGTTGTACATCGGCAGGACTGCGATCCAGGGTTTCATGCGGGCATTCTACGCATCGGCGGCGCCCCGGATGCTTATCGGCCGCAAGACGATAAGCAAATGCGAATCGATTGGTTGGCGTAGCCGCCCCGCCCCGGTACCGTTCGAAGGCCTGCCGGCGCCGCCACCGTGCGCGATGCCGGGCAAGCCGACCGTGATCCGCGAGACACCAGCGCACCCGGGCCGAGCGCCCCGGTTCCATCGCTCGTTCCCCGCACTGCCCGATCCATCCGCCTCAACGCCATGGCCGAATACTTCGACGTCGACCACGCGCGCGCGATCGCCGCGCTCGACGCCCGCTTCACTGCCCGCACCGAGTGGCCGACCTGGCTGCTGGTCGTCGTCATCTACGGCGGCTGGCTCGCCGTGCTGCTGCTCGTGCGCGACGGGCACCTGTCGCTCGGCGCCGCGACGCCGCCGCTGATCCTGCTCGGCGCGTGGCACCTGTCGCTGCAGCATGAACTGCTGCACGGCCATCCGACGCGTTCCGCCTTCGTGAACAAGCTGCTCGGCTATCCGCCGCTGACGGTCTGGTATCCGTACACGCTGTATCGCGACACGCATCTCGAGCATCATCGCGACGAAGACCTGACCGTACCGGGCGTCGATCCCGAAACGAACTACGTGACGCGCGAACGCTGGGCGCGGCTGCCGCGCTGGCGCCGGGCGCTGACGGTCGCGCGCAAGACTTTCCTCGGACGCATCGTCGTCGGGCCGCCGCTCGCCATCGCCGCGACGTTCCGCGATGCGTTCGCCGCGTTCCGGCGCGGCGACTTCCGCTATCTGCCGATGTGGGCGACGCATGCCGCATGCGTGGCCGCGCTGCTCGCGTGGCTCCAATGGGCGATCGGCGTGCCGTGGTGGTACTACCTGCTGGCCGTCACGTGGCCCGCGCTGTCGCTCGCGATGATCCGCTCGCTGTACGAGCATCGCGCCGCCCCGCATCCGAAGGCGCGCATCACGATCAACGAAGCCGGCTTCGCGATGCGGCTGCTGTACCTGAACAACAACTATCACCTCGTCCATCACGACCTGCCGAAGCTGCCGTGGTACGACCTGCCGCGCGCATACCGGATGCGACGCGACGCGTATGCGAAGAAATGCGGCGGCTTCGTGATCCGCGGCGGATATCGCGAACTGCTCGCGCGCCATGCGTGGACGCCGACCGATCCGCCCGTGCACCCGTTCGACGCGGGCACGGCATCGCTGTCGACGGGCAGCGGGATCAAGGTGGCGGTGGTCGACAGGGCGTTGCAGATCAGCACCTGACGTCAGAAGTTTCCACGTGTCGGCACCGATCCTTACGAAAAGCCGACAACATCGATCGTCGTCCGCGAATTGCCAATTGCGTCGGCAATGCCCAGAATGGCCGCTCCTCCGGGGCTTCCGACCATCATTCGCCCCGGCTCCGCCGCACGGCCGCGCGCCGCATTCCCCGACGACGATGCAACCCAACACCCCACCCGGCGCGATCCGAACGATCGGCAACGACTGGTCGATTTCAGCGATCACCGCGGGTTTTCTCGCGGTCCTGATTTCGTACGCGGGCCCGCTCGCAATCTTCTTCCAGGCTTCGCAGGCCGCGCGTGCGTCCAACGACATGGTGTCGTCGTGGGTCTGGGCGATCTCGATCGGCGCGGGCGTGTCGAGCCTGTTCGCCAGCTGGAAGCTGAAGGTGCCCGTCGTCACCGCGTGGTCGGCGCCCGGCACCGCGCTGCTCGTCGGCCTGTTTCCGCAACTGACGCTCAACCAGGCCATCGGCGCGTACCTCACGGCCGCGCTGATCATCCTGGCGATCGGCGTGTCCGGCTATTTCGATCGGCTCGTGCGCCACATCCCGCGCGGCATCGCCTGCGGGATGATGGCCGGCATCCTGCTGCCGTTCGGCATGCACGCGTTCTCCGCCGCGACCGCGCAGCCGGTGCTCGGCTTCGGGATGATCGCGGCGTACGTAGTCTTCAAACAGCTGCTGCCGCGCTACAGCATCGTGCTGGTGCTGCTGACGGGTGCTGCGCTCGCGACGCTGCTCGGGATGACGCATCTCGGCAACGTGTCGCCGAGTATCGCGCGGCCGATTTTCATCGCCCCGGAATGGACGCTCGGCACGACGCTCAGCCTGGCGCTGCCGCTCGTCGTCGTCAGCCTCACCGGCCAGTTCCTGCCGGGGATGACGATCCTGCGCGTGTCCGGCTATCACACGCCGGCGCGCCCGATCATCACCGCGACCAGCGTGATGTCGCTCGTCGTCGCCTGCTTCGGCGGGATCACGATCGTCGTCGCGGCGATCACCGCGGCGCTCTGCACCGGCAAGGACGCGCACGAGAATCCGGACCGGCGCTACGTCGCCGGGCTCGCGAACGGTGCGTTCTATCTAATCGGCGGGCTATTCGCGGGGACGATCGTCACGGTGTTCTTCGCGCTGCCGAAGGCGTTCGTCGCGATTCTGGCGGGGCTCGCGCTGATCGGCGCGATCAGCGCGAACGTGCACGGGATCTTCGAGGACGAGAACCATCGCGAAGCGTCGATGATCACGTTTCTTGCGACCGCGTCGGGGATGACGTGGCTCGGGCTCGGGTCGGCGTTCTGGGGGATCGTGATCGGGTCGGCGGCGTATGTGGTGTTGAACTGGGTCCGGAGGCGTCAGGCGGATTGAGCAGCCCACCATGCCTGCTGCAACAGACAGGTCCGTTGTATCGCCGAATCGGGCGGCGTCCCGACGCGCCGCTCAGTTCGATACGGTCACTTCGACCCGGCGATTTCGTGACCTGCCCGGCGCCGTGCCGTTGTCGGCAAGTGGATCGGCATCCCCCTGTCCGGTTGCCGAGATGTTTTGCATCGGCACTCCCGCAGCCGCGAAAATCCGCGCGATCTCTCGAGCCCGAGCCTTTGAAAGCGCCTGATTGTTGCCCCGGGATATCGCTCCAGCCGGTACGTTGTCGGTGTAACCAACGACCTGCACGTACGCACCGGGTACCGATGCGGCAATGGTCCGACCAACCGTCGCCATCATGGAAGCCCACCACGGCGCGACCGTCACGTCACCCGATGCGTACGGCGCGTCAGTGGTTCGAAGCGAACGAACCAAGCAGCCCTATCCCGATATTGCTGAAGCGGGCTGAACAGTGCGTTGGCAAACGCTATGTCGAGGTTGTCAACGCGATTCCGGCCGAGCTTCTTTCGCAATGGGATCAGGCGAATGGCCTGGAATAGATTCGGAAGTCGACGCGCACGGCGACCAGGCAGCATCTCGCCGGCGAACCTCGTATGCGACTGACCGCCGGTGGTCCCGCCTCACGCCCGCGTCGCATGCGCGCGCACTAGCGCAGCAAGCGCTTCCTCCAGCGTCGTCGTCCCGTACACCCGCTCCGACGCGTCGGCTTCCACATCGATCCGCCCCGCGTTGTGCACGTCATACAGGTCGACGATCAGCTGCGCATGACGCTCGCTGAGCCCAGCGCGCAGTAGCGTCGCGCTCCACGTATCGCGCGGCAACTCGTGCGCGACGATCGAGCGACCTGCCGCCGCGCCCAACGTTTCCGCAATCGCCGTCACGCTCACCCGCCGCGGCCCTTCGACACTGACGATGCGCGGCCCGCTGCCGCCTTCCGGCGCATCGAGCATCAGCCGCGCCGCGACGATGCCCACATCGGGCGCCCAGACCGTCGGAAACGCCTTGCCGACCGGATGATGGAAGCTCGGCAGCACGCCGGTACCGAGCGCGACCGGCAGCACGCGCGCCCAGTTCTGCAGATGCTCGGCCGAGCGCAGCAGCGTCAATCGCGTCGGGATCGTCTTCAGCCGTTCCTCGAATTCATGGAACAGGCGCGTGATACCCGTATTGCCTTCAAGCTCCGCGCCGTAATCCGACAACGCGAGCAGCGCCGGCGGCGGATTCGCGGCAAGCGCGGCGGTCGCTGCATCGATCGTCCGCGTCATCGTCGCGGCCGGATCGGGGTCGGCAGCCGGCACCGGGCACAGTATCTGCACCGCCTGCGCGCCGTCGATCGCCGCGGCGATCGCGTTCGCATCCGTCAGGTCCGCGATCGCAACATCGCAGCCGAGCTGCATGAAACGTTCACGATGGCGCGCGTCGCGCAGCACCGCGCGCACGGAATGGCCTGCGTTGCGCAAGGTCGTCACGGTCGACAAGCCGACGTTGCCGGATGCTCCGAAGATCACGAACACGGTTCGCTCCTGAGGGATGAAGGTGCTGTGATTGTCGGGTTGCGCGGCCGAGAAGGCGCGCACGGAGGGATGAATCGAGCAGGAAAAGATGACGTGCTGAGTACGCCAACCATGCGTGCTCCCCGATACAAGCGCGTCAAAACCGGAGAAGGCGAACGCGACAATCGTCCAACCACCTGTTGGACAATTGCCCTTGGATCAAACGCAACGCCCATGTACCGCTGTTGCGTTATGCGTCTTTCCCGCCATCCTCACCGTCATACGCCAGCCGCAACCCACCCCGCACGCCTGACCGCGCTATCTCCGTCGGCGTCGCCCCGAGCATGCGATTCATCCAGTTCGCCATGTGGCTCTGATGCGCAAACCCGGCCTCCAGCGCGATCTGGCTGATGCTGAGCCGGCCTTCGAGCAGCAGCGTCTTCGCGCGCTCCACCCGGCGCCGCACGACGTACTGGTGCACGGGCATCCCGAGCGTTTCGCGGAACAGCACCTTGAAATGCGGCACGCTGATCGACACGAGCGCCGCGAGCTCGGCCAGCGTCATGCGCCGGTCGAGATTCGCCTCGACATAGTCGATCACGCGCGCCGCCGCCTTCGGCGCCAGCGTGCGCCGGCGTTCGCGAAACACGGGCTGGCCGTCGACCAGCCGCGCGACGAGCGCCGTGCACAGGCTCTCCGCGTAGAGCGGGTCCGATGCGTCTTCCGCTTCGAGTTCGGCGGCCATCGCCCACGCGATGTGCTGCAGCCGCGGGTCGCGCACCTGCAGCCGCCGGCGGATCCGCGCGTGCGACGGCTTCAGTTCGAGCTGTTCGACGGTGCGCCGCACGAAGGTGTCGCTGAGTGCGATGTGCAGAATCCGGCAGTCGGCGCTGTCGGTCCATTGGCCGGGCAGGCCGGCCGGAATCACGTCGACGTCGCCGTGCGCCTGGATACGCGACACGCGCTCGCCGTCGCACACGCAATCCGCGCGCACCGGCGCGCCGATATGCACGCCGATCCGGTGATGCTCGGCCGCCGGAATCCGGTACGTACCCGCGCGAATCTCCAGCAGCGACGCGCCGAAGCCACGCCAACCCAGCCCGCGGCTGGAGCGCAGACTGACCGGGACGCCGTTGTCCGTCGGCGCGGCAAGAATCGGATCGCTCATTGATGGTCTCCACCAGATCAGGTGCCGAACGCGCATTGTGACGCGTTTCGGGCCGGCGTGCCGGCCCTGCGCGGCCGCCGCTGAATCGAACAGAAAAAGATCATCCGTTTCTGCTCGGGACGATCCTTGCGTGCGCGCCGCCGGGCGCCGCGGCGCTTACGATCGCCTCATCCGACACCTACGGAGCCCGTCATGCCCCATTCCTGCCTGCAGCGCGCGGCGTTCATCGCGCGCGCGCCGTCCGCCGCCCGTCCTTCATCCGGCCCCAACGCCCGCAACACGCGCACCGCCATCGCCGCGTGGGGCCTGCGCATCGTCGGTTGGTACCGGCTCGAACGGCTGCTCGCGTCGATTCCCGACAGCAACGACGACTTCGGGCTCGTCTGACCGGCCGGTCGACACGCCGCCTACTTGCGCCGCCGCTCGTGCGGCGCCACCGTCGCGCCGTCGATCACCGGCGCGCCCTGCTTGATCAGGAAGTCGCGGAACAGCCCCGTCACCTGCGAAATCCGCCGGTCGGCGAGCGTGACCACGTACCATTCGCGCTCGATCGGATTGCCGGGAAACGGCAGTTGCCCGAGCAGCCCCGTGCGCAGTTCGAGTGCACACGCGTGCAACGACAGGAACGCGACGCCGAGCCCGGCTTCGGCCATCTGCTTGATCGCCTCGTTGCTCGACAGTTCGGAGCCCACATGAAATCGGTGGCCCGCGTTCTTGAACAGGCTCTCGACGGTCGAGCGCGTGCCCGCGCCGCGTTCGCGCACGAGCAGGTGCGCGGATTCGAGATCCTTTAGCGCGACGCGCTTGCGCTGCATCAGCGGATGGCCGGGCGCCGCGACGAACACCATCGGATGCTTCGCGAACTCGACCGCGTGCGTGCGCAGCTCCTTCGGCGCGCTGCCCATCACCGCGAGATCGATTTCATGCGTCGCGAGCATGCGGATGATGTCGTCGCGGTTGCCGACCTTGAAATAGGTCTTCACGTGCGGGCGCGTCGCGGTGAATTTGACGAGCAGCGGCGGGATCAGATATTCGGCCGTCGTGATCGCACCGATCCGCAGCGTGCCGCCGAGATCGCCCGTCAACGCGGCCACTTCGTCGCCGGCCTCGCTCCATAGATGCAGGATCTCGCGCGCGTAGCGCGCCACGATCTCGCCGGCCGCGGTCAGTTGCACGCCACGCCCCACCCGCTGCAGCAACGCGGCGCCCACGGCCTCCTCGAGCAGGCGAACCTGCAGCGACACGGCCGGCTGCGTCAGGTTCAGCTCCTCGGCCGCGCGCGACACGCTGCCGAGCCGCGCGATCATGTCCAGCGCCTTCAGCTGCCGGAACGTCGCGGTCTTTCCTATAAGTGAATACATATGAGTCGCTTATAAACATTAAATTGTTCGAGTGGGTTCGAAACTATATCGTCGGTTCTTGAGCAATGTCATCCGAATCGTCATTCAGCGGGAGCCCAACATGGACAACACCACGCCCACCCTTGCAACGGACCGCGCACCGCGCCTGCCGCGCATCGTGATCGTCGGCGGCGGCGCCGGCGGCCTGCAGCTCGCGACGCGCCTCGGCGATACGGTCGGGCGCCGCGGGCAGGCCGACGTCGTGCTCGTCGACCGCTATCCGACGCACTTCTGGAAGCCGCTGCTGCACGAAGCCGCATCGGGCCATCGCGATCCGGCCTCCCACACGATCGAATACGCGGCACAGGCGAAGCGCCACGGCTTCGGCTTCGTGCAGGGCGCGCTGCAGCGGGTCGACCGCGCGGCACGCACGGCGACGATCGCGGCCGTGCAGGATGCGGACGGCACGGAAATCCTGCCGCAGCGCACGCTCGACTATGACGATCTGGTGCTGGCAGTCGGCAGCGTGACGAACTTCTTCAACGTGCCGGGCGCCGAGCGTCATGCACTGCCGCTCGAAAACCTCGACCAGGCCGAGGATTTCCGCCGCAAGTTCCTGGCTGCCTGCACGAAGGCGAATCATCTGGCCGAGCAGCAGCCCGCACGGCGCGCGGCGCCGATCTGCATCAACGTGATCGGTGCGGGTGCGACGGGTGTCGAGCTGGCCGCCGCGCTGCGCCATGCAGTTCAGCAACTGACGACGTACCGCTTCAAGGCACTGGTGTCCGCGCGTGACGTGCACATCCGGCTGATCGAAGGCGGCCCGCGCATCCTGCCCGCGCTCGACGAACGGCTGTCCGGCAAGATGCATGCGCAGCTTCGTGCGCTGAACGTCGACGTGCTGACCGATACGCGCGTGGCGGAAGTCGGCGCGGACGCCGTGACGACCGCGACGGGCGAACGGCTCGCGAGCGACATCACGATCTGGGCGGCCGGCGTCGCGGGCCCCGCGATGCTGCGGAGCATCGGCGACATCGCGCTGAACCGCTCGAACCAGGTGATCGTGACCGACACGCTGCAGACGCCCGACGATCCGCACGTGTATGCGTTCGGCGACTGCGCCGCGTGCCCGTCGGCCGGTGCAGGCGAGTACCTGCCGCCGCGCGCGCAGGTCGCTCATCAGCAGGCGGTGTATCTGGTCAACGCATTCGCGCGGCGCGTCGCCGGCAAGCCGGTGGCCGGCTTCACGTTCCGCGATGCAGGCACCGTCGTGTCGCTCGGGCATGCGGGCGCCGTGTATCAGGCGGACATCGGCGGGCGCTCGCGCTCGCTGATCGTCGACGGGCTGGCGGCGATCGGGCTGTACAAGTTCCTGTATCGCAAGCACCTGTTCAGCGTGATCGGCATGAAGCGCGCGCTGTTCCAGTCGCTGAGCCACTGGCTGCAAAGCCGCCATCAGCCGTCGATCAAGCTGCATTGATCGCAGCTGTTCGCGCACGGCATCACAACGCGGCATATCGGGCAGGCATCGCTCGATATGCCGTTTTTCCATATGCATGTACTCGATGCATTCACAATGTGCGCCACGCTGGTGCATCACGTTGAACGCGACCGATACGATGCAATTCATGCGGGACATGCCGCGCGACACGCATCCCGCGCCCGCGCTGGCTTGCCGCCCCATTCATTAGCCGAATCGTATGAGTCGGCGAAAAATATTAATTTGTCGCGTTTTCCGGATCGACGCTAAGGTGTGTGGCATTCCCGTCGGCGAACGGATCATCACGTTTCTGAAAAGGAATCACCGTGGTCATCGAAGCCATCGTCACCCGTCTCGACGCAGCATTCGCGCAGATCGAAGCCACCCCGGATTCGCGCGAATCGCGCCATCAACGCGACGCGATCATCCAGTGGCTGGACCGGGCATCGGAAGAAGGCTATCGGCTCGGTCTCGTCACGACGCTGCCGGCCGCTCGGCTCAGCGACATGTTCGAAGGCCAGTTCGGCCGCGCGAACCTCGACCGCTTCTCGGTCGTCGTCACGGATTCGGATCAACAGGACTCCGGATCGAATCAGCATCCGTTCGATGTCGCGCTGCAAGCGCTCGGCGTGCCGCCGGAGCGCGCGGTCGGGATCGCGAGCAGCGAACCGGAACGCCGCGAAGCCGAGCATTTCGGCCTGTCGCGCTGCGTGAACATCACAGATACGGTGCGCTCGATCGCATCGGCCGGGCTGCACTGAACGCCAGCACACGGGCTGGCAGCGCCCGTTCATCATCGTCGACTCGGCGGCCATCCGACGATTGTCCGACCGCATCCTGACATTCTGCTGTCAAAGTCGCTTGCAACACTTCGGGGCTCGACCACATTCCCCCGGAGACGGGACGACGCGCATGCGCGTCGTCCCGTCCGTTGCCCGCCACGATGACACGCCCGACCCGCACCGCCGTCGCCCTCACGATTGCCTGCCTGTTGCTCGCCGCTTGCGGCGGGG
>NZ_JACFYV010000015.1:0-70233 GCF_016759955.1 Burkholderia sp. KCJ3K979 | reverse complement strand
GATCACACCACGCTTATTCCAATGCCCCAAATATTGAATTCCATTAAATGAGTAGTTGTCTTTGACGTAAAGGTACACATGCGTAATTTTTCCGATGGCGTCTACGCAATAAAAATTGCTCGTTTTCTCATATCTGAAATATTTTTCGCCAGTGATCTCAAGATTGCCTATGGCTGCGTATATATTAAAATTCGCCAGGGCTCCCGTGAGATCCGTCGGTGCGAGATTTTCGAGTGTGTCCCAATTGCTGATTGAGGCAAGCTGAAATTGCCAATCTATATGGAAATGACGAATGTCAGACAAAAATTGAGTCGTATTGATATTGAGGTTTGCCTGTCGATCTTCTGAAAACGTCTTTTTAATTTTTGCAAGAATTTTTGTTTTTGCTTCGACTATGGCGGCGTCTCGATAAATATCCTCGGAAAGAAGCTTGTCATATTTCCTCCGAACACTTCCAGATTTCAATGTCCAGTCAAGAGTTACACTGTCATTGTTTATTGGTTGAATTGATTTGGCATTATCATTATAAATATGCTCGGAACTCGCAAACCAAATGCGTGCGAGTTTGGCTGACACTCTCCAGCCCAAGTTATCCATCGCAATAGCTACATCTTGCAAATCAAAGGGCGGGGGATTCTCGCAAACTTCGGCCTCGTCCTGCCTTGGCGGTTCTTTGGTCTTCGACTGCGGTGCTTCTGCTTGCTTTCGAGTTTTGGGCGGCTTCACTACCGGCTTTAGTGGCAGTGGAGGGGGAGGCGGCGGCTTTTCGCCTGGAGCCAGTTTATCGATTGATACAGTTTTTTGAGTCTCGAGCGGGATGCATCCTTGTGCGCCATCGTACTTCTTCAATTCTGGCCCTAGCACCCCTTTTTGAGGTCTATAGTAAGGAATCTTTTTTACGTCAGCCATAAAATTCTCGTCTCATATTAACCTTTGTTGGTTCCGGTATCGCAGTCACTCCGCCTTGTGAAGATTGGAATGAAGCTGCTCTTTTACCCCATCACGAAGTGACGAACCATTTTCAAGATGAGAATCGATTGTTTTTGGTAATTTAATGGATGTGCGGACCGATAATTTCGTACTTATACGAGGCAACTGAGAACATGGAGGGACGCTGAGCGTGATGTCGCGACTATGCGTTCGTCCCCCCACCTGCTGGTAAGATGGCCCGCAATTCCATCCAGCACGCGCCATGAGTTCCACCCCGACCAAGCCCGCCCGTTCGAAACCCGCCGCGAAGGACGCCGCCCGCGCACCGGCCGACAAGCCGAAAGCGCGCGTGCAACAGCGCCTGACCTACGTGATCGGCGGCCTCGACCGGCTGCTGCGCCGCCATATGACCGACGCGCTCGCGCCGCTCGGCATCACGCTCGCGCAATACACGGCGCTGTCGGTGCTCGAGGCGCGCGGCGCATCGTCGAATGCGCAACTGGCCGAGCGCTCGTGGATCACGCCGCAATCGGCGAACGAGGTGATGAGCGTGATGGCCGCCCGCGGTTTCGTCACGCGCGAAGCCGACCCGTCGCACGGCCGCATCATCCTGCTGACGCTGACCGACGCCGGCGCGGCGATGCTGCGCGAATGCGAAGCCGCGCTGCGGCCGGTCGAGGCACGCATGCTCGGCGACATTTCGGCCGACGACGCCGCGCACGTGCAGCGCGCGCTCGAACTGTTCTCGCGCAACCTGCGCGGCTGACCGCTTCCGACATTTTCACGACGCGAGCCCGCCGTCAGGCCCGCGCTCGCTGCGTCCGCACCATCGGCGTTCGCCCGACCGCGCCCTGATTTCCCCCGCGCTTTCTCCTCGTTCCGCTCCGGGTTTACACCGGCGTTCGTGCCGCTTGCAATATCAGGTAGCCTGATATTAAATGAAGTCGTCCGCAGCACGCATGCTGCGCACCGAATCGCACTGGAAACGAACGACAGGAACAGACATGAGCAAGTACGACAACCGTTGGCAGACCGTTGAAGTGAAAGTGGAGGCCGGCATCGCGTGGGTCACGCTGAATCGCCCCGAGAAGCGCAATGCCATGAGCCCGACGCTGAACCGGGAGATGCTGGAAGTCCTCGACGCGGTCGAGTTCGACGACGAGGCAAAGGTGCTGGTGCTGACCGGCGCGGGCGCCGCGTGGACGGCCGGCATGGATCTGAAGGAATATTTCCGCGAGATCGACGGCGGCTCCGACGCGCTGCAGGAAAAAGTGCGCCGCGACGCATCGGAATGGCAGTGGCGCCGCCTGCGGATGTACAACAAGCCGACCATCGCGATGGTGAACGGCTGGTGCTTCGGCGGCGGGTTCTCGCCGCTCGTCGCGTGCGACCTCGCGATCGCGGCGGACGACGCGGTGTTCGGGCTGTCGGAGATCAACTGGGGCATCCCGCCGGGCAACCTCGTCAGCAAGGCGATGGCGGACACGGTCGGGCATCGCCGCGCGCTGCACTACATCATGACCGGCGACACGTTCACCGGCGCGCAAGCGGCCGAGATGGGCCTCGTGAACAGCAGCGTGCCGCTCGCCGAACTGCGCGACGCGACGATCGCGCTCGCCGCGCGGCTGATGGACAAGAACCCGGTCGTGCTGCGCGCGGCGAAGCACGGCTTCAAGCGTTCGCGCGAACTCACGTGGGAACAGTGCGAGGATTACCTGTATGCGAAGCTCGACCAGGCGCAGCTGCGCGATCCGGAGCGCGGCCGCGAGCAGGGCCTGAAGCAGTTCCTCGACGACAAGACGATCAAGCCGGGCCTGCAGGCATACAAGCGCTGAGACAAGCGCGGACGCAGCCGCCGGCTTCCCCGCCGGCGTAATCGCAAGAGACAGGCAAGGCAGGAGACGACATGACAGACAGACGGATGCTGATCGGCGGCGAGTGGTGCAACGCCGGCGACGGGCGCACCTTCGACCGCTTCAACCCCGCGACCGGCGCGCTCGCATCGCGCGCGCCGGCGGCCGGCGTGGCCGATGCCGACGCGGCGATCGACGCCGCGCACCGCGCGTTCCCCGCATGGGCGGCGCTTGCGCCGACCGAGCGCCGCCGCCGGCTGCTGAAGGCGGCCGACCTGATGGACGCGCGCATCGACGCGTTCATCGCGACCGGCGTGGCTGAAACCGGCGCGACGCCCGGCTGGCTCGGCTTCAACGTGACGCTCGCGGCGAACATGCTGCGCGAGGCGGCGTCGATGACGACGCAGATCGACGGCGACGTGATCCCGTCCGACGTACCGGGCAATCTGGCGCTCGCGATGCGTGTGCCGTGCGGCGTGGTGCTCGGCATCGCGCCGTGGAACGCGCCGGTGATCCTCGGCACGCGTGCGCTGGCGATGCCGCTCGCATGCGGCAACACGGTCGTGCTGAAGGCGTCCGAGGCGTGCCCGGGCGTGCACGCGCTGATCGGCGAAGTGCTGGACGAAGCGGGGCTCGGCGCGGGCGTGGTCAACGTGATCACGCACGCGGCGGCCGACGCGCCCGAACTCGTCGAGCGGTTGATCGCGCATCCGCACGTGAAGCGGATCAACTTCACCGGGTCGACGCACGTCGGCCGCATCATCGCGCGCCACGCGGCCGCGCACCTGAAACCCGTGCTGCTCGAACTCGGCGGCAAGGCGCCGGTGCTGGTGCTCGACGATGCCGATCTCGACGCGGCCGTCGACGCGATCGCGTTCGGCGCATTCTTCAACCAGGGGCAGATCTGCATGTCGACCGAGCGCGTGATCGTCGCGCGGCCGATCGCCGACGCGCTCGTCGAGCGGCTCGCCGCGAAGGCGCGCACGTTGATCGCCGGCGATCCGCTGGCCGGCCATCCGCTCGGCACGATGGTCGATGCGTCGGCCGCCGCGCGCGCGGCGTCGCTGGTCGAGGATGCGCGTGCGCACGGTGCGCATCTGCCGCTCGGCTGCCGCGTCGAAGGCGCGACGATGCAGCCCGCGATCGTCGACGGCGTCACGCCCGGCATGCGGCTCTATCGCGAGGAATCGTTCGCACCGGTCGTCGCGATCCTGCGCGCGGACAACGACGACGAGGCGGTCGCGCTGGCGAACGACAGCGAATTCGGGCTGTCGGCGAGTGTGTTCAGCCGCGATATCGCACGTGCGATGGCGGTCGCGCGGCGGATCGAATCGGGGATCTGCCACGTCAACGGGCCGACCGTGCACGACGAAGCGCAGATGCCGTTCGGCGGCACGAAGGCGAGCGGCTACGGCCGCTTCGGCAGCCGCGCGTCGATCGCCGAATTCACCGAGCTGCGCTGGATCACCGTGCAGACCGCGCCACGGCATTACCCGGTATGAGCGAGCCGACGATGAATGTTGAGACGCCCGCCAGCGGCCCGATGAACGACACGGGCGCCGTGCGCTATCGCGCGGCCGCCGTCGCCGTTGGCGCGGCCGAGATTCGCCGCGCCGACGACGGCACCTGGTACCTGCGTTCGCGCGAGCCGCTCGGCGATTACCCGACGCGCGTCACCGACTGCCTCGTGCGGGGCGCGCAGGCGCACCCCGACCGCGTGCTGGCCGCGCGGCGCGGCGCCGACGGAAACTGGATCGAGATCACTTACGCGCAGATGCTCGAACGCGCCCGGGCGCTCGGCCAGGGCCTCGTCGATCTCGGGTTGTCGGCCGAGCGTCCGCTCGCGGTGCTGTCCGGCAATGATCTCGAGCACCTGCAACTGATGTTCGCTGCGATGCTGGCCGGCGTGCCGTACTCGCCGATCTCGCCCGCGTATTCGCTGGTGTCGACCGACTACGGCAAGTTGCGTCATACGCTCGGCGTGCTGCGGCCGGGCGCGGTGTTCGTCGCGGAACGCGCGCCGTTCGCGCGGGCGCTCGACGCGACGTTGCTGGCCGATGCGGCGCTGATCGTCGCGCGCGATGTCGATGCCGATGCTGATGCAAGCGGCCGCGCGGTGCCGCTGTCGCGCCTGCTCGCCACCGCACCGCGCACGATCGACGCGATCCACGAGGCGATCGGCCCCGACCATCTCGCGAAGATCCTGTTCACGTCCGGTTCGACGAAGCAGCCGAAGGCCGTGCCGACCACGCACCGGATGCTGTGCAGCAACCAGCAGATGCTGCGCCAGACGATGCCGGAACTCACGCGCGAGCCGCCGGTGCTGGTGGACTGGCTACCGTGGAATCACACGTTCGGCGGCAGCCACAACCTCGGCATCGCGCTGTACAACGGCGGCACGCTGTACATCGACGACGGCCGCCCGATGCCCGGCCGCTTCGACGAAACCGTGCGCAACTTGCGCGAGATCGCGCCGACGATCTACTTCAACGTGCCGAAGGGCTGGGAAGAACTGACCGCCGCGCTCGAACGCGATGCCGAATTGCGCGACACGTTCTTCTCGCGCGTGAAGCTGTATTTCTTCGGCGGCGCGGGGCTGTCGCAGGCCGCGTGGGACCGGCTCGACCGCGTGACCGAAGTGCATTGCGGCGAGCGTATCCGGATCATGGCCGGCCTCGGGATGACGGAGGCGTCGCCGTCGTGCCTGTTCACGACGGGGCCGCTGATGCGCGCCGGCTATATCGGGCTGCCCGCGCCCGGCTGCGACGCGAAGCTCGTGCCGTGCGGCGGCAAGCACGAACTGCGCTTCAAGGGGCCGAACGTGATGCGCGGCTACTGGCACGCGGACGTCGATCCGCGCGACGTGTTCGACGAAGAAGGCTATTACCGCAGCGGCGACGCGGGCGTCTTTGCCGATCCGGAGCGGCCGGAACTCGGGCTGCTGTTCGACGGGCGGTTGACCGAGGATTTCAAGCTGAGCAGCGGCACGTTCGTGAGCGTCGGGCCGTTGCGCGCGAACGCGGTGTCGACGGGTGCGCCGTACGTGCAGGACGTGGTCGTCACCGGGATCAATCGCGACGACATCGGCTTGCTGGTGTTTCCGCGCGTCGAGGCGTGCCGTGCGCTGGCAGGGCTCGCCGCGGATGCATCGGTGACCGACGTGCTGCGCGCGCCGGCCGTGCGCGCGGCGTTCGCGACGTGGCTGGCTGCGTTGAACCGGAATGCGAGCGGCGGGTCGACGTTCGTCGCGCGAATCCGGCTGATCGACACGCCGCCGTCGCTCGATCTCGGCGAGGTGACCGACAAGGGTTCGCTGAACCAGGCGGCCGTGCAGAAGCATCGCGCGGCGACGATCGACGCGCTGTACGACCCGGCGCGGCGCGATCCCGACGTGATTTACGCGTAGGCAGCACGCGCGAGCAGTTACGGCAGTAAGCAACCAGCAGGCACAACGACCGGCCGGCCACGACACCGGCAGGCGCTCTTTCGGCCAGTGAATCAGGTTGCCTGATAAAGGCAGCCGTTCATACGACACCTCGCGCGCCGCACCGCCACTGGCCGGCCGGCGGCGCGCGGCGGTCGTCGCACGGCGGACCGACTACAAAGACATGGGACTGGAGACATGAACACTTACGTTGCCGAAAAATCCACGGTCGCGACCACGCTCGCGCTGTGTTTCGCGATCGCACTCCTCGAAGGGCTCGACCTGCAGTCGGTCGGCGTCGCCGCGCCGCGGATGGCGCGCGAATTCGGGTTGACCGTGTCGCAAATGGGCATCGCGTTCAGCGCGGGCACCTTCGGGCTGCTGCCGGGCGCGATGCTCGGCGGGCGGCTCGCCGACCGGATCGGCCGCAAGCGCGTGCTGATCGCATCGGTCGTGCTGTTCGGGCTGCTGTCGATCGCGACCGCGCAGGTATCGACGTTCGCGATGCTCGTCGTCGTGCGCGTGCTGACCGGCATCGGCCTCGGCGGCGCGATGCCGAACCTGATCGCGCTGTCGTCCGAAGCGGTCGAGCCGCGCTCGCGCAGCAGCGCGGTCGCGACGATGTACTGCGGGATTCCGTTCGGCGGCGTGATCGCATCGGTGATCGGCGTGCTGCTCGCGGGCGACACCGAATGGCGGCACATCTTCTACGTCGGCGGCGTGGGGCCGCTGCTGCTCGTGCCGCTGCTCGTGTGGTGCCTGCCGGAATCGCGCGCGTATCTCGACGTCGCCGGCACGCAAGCCGCGCGCGCGAGCGTCGGCCGCACGCTGTTCGGCGACGGCCGCACGACGTCGACGGTCGCGCTGTGGGTCAGCTACTTCTGCACGCTGATCGTCCTCTACTTCCTGCTGAACTGGCTGCCGTCGCTGATGGCTTCGCGCGGGCTCGATCGCGCGCACGTCGGCCTCGTGCAGATCGCGTTCAACGTCGGCGCGGGGCTCGGCGCGCTCGGCATCGGCGCGGCGCTCGACCGGATGCGCGCGTCGCGCGTGGTCGGCGGGATGTACGTCGGGATCGTGCTGTCGCTCGCCGCGCTCGCGGCCGCGCCGGGTTTCGGGTCGCTCGCGGCCGCCGCGTTCGCGGCGGGGATGTTCGTCGTCGGCGGGCAGTCGGTGCTGTATGCGCTCGCGGCGATCTACTACCCGACCGCGATGCGCGGCACCGGCGTCGGCGCGGCGGTGGCCGTCGGCCGGCTCGGCTCCGTCGTCGGGCCGCTCGCGGCCGCGACGCTGCTGGCCGCGGGCCGCAGCGCGCCCGTCGTGATCGGCGCGAGCATCCCGGTCACGCTCGTCGCGGCTTTCGCTGCGTTCGTGCTGATTCGCCGCCCGCAAGCAGGCGACTGAGGTTTCGGTTTTTTTCAATGCGCGCCGTCAGAGCGCGCTTACTCAAGGTCTGGAGACGCAACGATGAAGACGAAGACAAGGAACGGCCTGCTGGCCGCCGGCGCGTGCTGCGCGCTCGCGGCGCCCGGTGCGCATGCGCAGTCGAGCGTGACGCTGTACGGGATCATCGATACGGGCGTCGAATTCGTGTCGCACGCGAACGCGGCCGGCGATCACGTGGTGCGGATGCCGGGCGTGACGGGTGAACTGCCGTCGCGCTGGGGGCTGCGCGGCACCGAGGATCTCGGCGGCGGCTACCAGGCGGTGTTTACGCTCGAAAGCGGCTTCAACGTGCGCGGCGGCGATCTCGGGCAGGGCGGCCGGCTGTTCGGGCGGCAGGCGTTCGTCGGGCTGAAGAGCGGCTTCGGCACGCTCGCGTTCGGCCGTCAGTACACGATGACCTATCTCGCGCTGCAGGGCGCGGACATCATCGGCCCCGACATCTACGGGCTCGGCTCGTTCGACGCGTACGTGCCGAACGGCCGCGCCGACAACGCGGTGACCTACCTCGGCACGTATCGCGGCGTGACGCTCGGCGCCGCCTATTCGTTCGGCCGCGACGGCGCGGGCACCGGCAATTCGCCGGGGCAGGGCACGTGCGCGGGGCAGGTGCCGGGCGACGCGGTGCAGTGCCGCAACTGGTCGGTGATGCTCAAGTACGACAGCGCGTACTTCGGTGCGGCGGCGTCGTACGAGGAACAGCGCGGCGGCACCGGCGCGGCCGCCAACTTCTTCGACGGCGTGGCGCCCGTTCCCTTCACCAGCAGCGGCGGCAAGGATGCGCGCACGCACGTCAGCGCGTATGCGCAGGCGGCCGGCGCGAAGATCGGCGCGGGCTGGATCGGGCGGCGCGTGTCGACCGGTTCGCCGGCCGCGGCGGGCGCGCATTCCGACCTGTTCTTCGTCGGCGCGTCGTATGCGGTGAAGCCCGATTTCATCGTCGACGGCGAAGGCTACCGGATCGTCAACAGCGCGCACGACACGCGCGCGACGATGGCCACGCTGCGCGCGACCTATCTGCTGACCAAGCGCACGGCCGTCTATGCGCAATCGTCGTATCTGTGGAACAGCGAGCATGCACGCTACTCGGTCAGCGGCGGCGGGCCCGGCACGACGCCCGGCGCGGGGATGGGGCAGCTCGGCGCGATGGTCGGCATGCGGCACATGTTCTGATTCACCGGCGTGACGAACCCAACGGGAGTTATCTTGAACAGGAAATCTGCATTCCTCTGTATCGCGCCGTTGTCCGCCGCTGCCCTGCTCGCCGGTTGCGGCGGCGACGATTCGATCAGCGCCCCGCCCACGCACCTGAGCGCCGCGACGCCGGCCGCGATGGCGCAGACCTGCGACGCGCTCGCCGCGAAGCTCGCTTATGCGAACACGTCGTTCACGTCGGTGACGACCGCCGCGGCCGGCACGCTGACGGTGGCCGGCAAGCCGGTCGCCGAGCACTGCGTGATCGCAGGCAAGATGAACCAGCGCGTGAGCGCGGTGGACGGCAACACCTATGCGATCGGCTTCGAGATGCGCTTGCCGAAAGCGTGGAACGGCCGCTTCTTCTACCAGGCCAACGGCGGGCTCGACGGCAACGTCGTGACCGCGACCGGCGAGATCGGCGGCGGCGGGCCGCTGACCAACGCGCTGAACCAGGGCTTCGCGGTGATCAGCTCGGATTCCGGGCACAGCGCCGCGCAGAATCCGCTGTTCGGTCTCGATCCGCAGGCGCGGATCGATTATGGCTACGGCGCCGTCGACGCGCTGACGCCGATGGCGAAGCAGGTGATCCGGCTCGCGTACGGCAAGGCGCCCGATCGCAGCTATTTCGGCGGCTGCTCGAACGGCGGCCGTCACGCGATGGTCACGGCGGTGCGCAACCCGGCCGACTACGACGGCATCATCGCGGGCGATCCGGGCTTCCATCTGCCGAAGGCGGCGATCGGCGAGATGTATGGCGCCCAGCAGTTCGCGAAGATCGCGTCGGCCACCGGCACCAACGGGCTGCCGGATATCCGCAGTGGTTTCAACGATGCGGAGCGCCAGTTCGTCGGCGCGAAGATTCTCGAGAAATGCGATGCGCTCGACGGCGCGGCCGACGGGATGGTGCAGGACGTCGCCGCGTGCCAGACGCATTTCAGCGTCGACACGGACATCCCGACCTGCGCGAACGGCACGCGCACCGGGTCGTGCCTGACCCCTGCGCAGAAAACCGCGCTGGAGAACGTGTTCGCCGGTGCGCGCAACAGTGTGGGCACGGCGCTCTACGCGAGCTTTCCGTACGATCCGGGCATCTCGGGCCCAGGCTGGGCCGGGTGGAAGCAGTCGAATTCCGTCACGCTCGACCCGGCCGCGATGGCGTTCACGTTCATGACGCCGCCGAAAACCGCCGCGGCGCTCGCGAACCTGCCCGGTTTCGCGCTCGGTTTCGACATGGACAACGACGCGCCGGCGATCTTCGCGACGAACGGCACTTACACGCAATCGTCGTGGTCGTTCATGACGCCGCCCGACGAGACGAACCTCGCCGCGCTGAAGTCGCGCGGCGCGAAGCTGCTCGTCTATCACGGCACCGGCGACCCGGTGTTCTCGTTCAACGACACGCGCGACTGGTATGCGCAGGTCGCGCAGGCGAACGGCGGCGATGCGTCGAGCTTTGCTCGCTTCTATCCGGTGCCGGGGATGAACCACTGCTCGGGCGGGCCGGCCGCCGACCAGTTCGACATGCTGACGCCGCTCGTCGCGTGGGTCGAACAGGGGCAGGCGCCCGCGGCGGTCGTGGCGACCGCACGCGACACGACGAACGCGGTGCCGAACGCGGACGTGCCGACGTCGTGGGGCGCGGGCCGTACGCGTCCGTTGTGCCCGTATCCGCAGGTCGCGCGCTACAACGGTTCGGGCAACCTGAACTCGGCGGCGAGCTTCAGTTGTCGTTGACGTAGCCGTCGATGGGAGGCGGCCGGCGCGTGTAACGACGTGCCGGCCGCTTCATGGCCTCATTCATTCACTCGCCGGCATCGACCGGCACGTCGAGCCCGACCTTCACGCGGCTCATGCTCACCAGCGTCTTGAACCGCTTCACGTTGTTGTTCGCGAAGAACAGCTCGCGCGTGAGCGCGTTGTACTGATCCATGTTGCGCACCGCGAGGATCAGCACGAAATCCCATTCCCCCGTCACGTAGTAGCACTGCTGGATCTGCGGGCAGCGCTCGAACGCGCGCTTCATCGCGTCGAGCTGGTCGATCTGCTCGCTTTCGACCTCGACGTTCACGACGATCGTCAGCGGATGATCGACCTTGTCCGGCGCGACGACGGCCGTGTAGCGCTCGATCACGCCATCTTCCGCGAGGCGCCGCAGCCGCCGGTTCACCGCGGCGGTCGACAGGTTGACGCGCGCGCCGAGCTCGGCTTGCGGCGTCTGCGCGTCGCGCTGGACTTCCATCAACAGCTTGCGATCGAACGCATCGAGAGGGGTCGTCATGATGGCGCGTGAAACCTCGAAAGAATGAGAAATTTTTGCGTCGGAGCGGTCGATTTGGCGATTTCATTCACCAGCATGCGCAATATTATTTTTCCAACCGACGGCGAGCGCAATACGCGCCTGCCTGCCCCGACCCATCTGTCTCACCCGACCGCCCGCCTGCGCGGTCCCGCTCCGGAGCCTTTTCGCCATGCTGATCGCCAACCCGCGTGCATCGCGCACCGCCTACCCGAACGCGCTGCGCCGCGTGATGAACATCGCGTCGGCCGACGAAAGCGGTGTGTGGCTCGCGCACTGGCCGCTCGTCGGCCACGCGCGCACGCCGCTGCGTGCGCTGCCCGATCTCGCCGCGCGGCTCGGCGTCGCGAGCGTCAGCGTGAAGGACGAGTCGTGCCGCTCGCCGCTCGGCAGCTTCAAGGCGCTCGGCGCGCCGATCGCGCTGGTGCGGCTCGTGAAGCGGCTGCGCCGCACGCAAGAACTCGATCCGCAAGGGCTCGTCACCGGTCGCTATGCATCGGCGCTGGCCGACCTGACGGTGATCAGCGCGACCGACGGCAATCACGGCCGCGCGCTGGCCGCCGCCGCGCGCGCGATCGGCTGCGGCTGCGTGATCGTGCTGCACGCGAACGTCGACGCGGAGCGCGAACGCGCGATCTCCGCGTACGGCGCGCGGATCGTGCGCATTGCCGGGAACTATGACGAATCGGTCGTCTGCGCGGCGCAGCTCGCGCAGGCGAACGGCTGGTACGTCGTATCGGATACGTCGTACGACGGCTACGAAGCGATCCCGCGCGACGTGATGCAGGGCTACGGCGTGATCGCCGCCGAAGCGGTCGCGCAGGCCGCGGAGGACGACGGGCGGCCGTTCACGCACGTGTTTCTGCAGGGCGGCGTCGGCGGCCTCGCCGCGGGCGTCGCGAGTTACCTGTGGGAGCGCGACGGCGTGCAGCGGCCGCGCTTCATCGTCGTCGAGCCGCGCCAGGCCGATTGCCTGTACCAGAGCGCGCTGGCGGGCCGTGCGACGAAGGCGAGCGGCAGCGTCGATTCGGTGATGGCCGGGCTCGCGTGCGGCGAGGCGTCGCCGCTCGCGTGGGATTTCCTCGAGATGTGCATCGACCATTTCATGCTGATCGACGATGAAGACGCGGTGCAGACGATGCGCGGCCTCGCGGCCGGCAGCGAACGCGACGTGCCGCTCGTCGCCGGCGAATCGGGCGCGGCCGGCGTGGCGGGGCTCGACGTGCTGATGCGCGACCCGGCGCGCGCGCGGCAGGTCGGGCTCGACGCGAACGCGCGCGTGCTCGCGATCAACACGGAAGGCGCGACCGCGCCGTCCGTGTACCGGGATTGCGTCGGCGAGACGGCCGACGCGGTGCTCGCGCGGCAGCGCGACTGGCTGAGCCGCGCGGTGGTGGCGGCCTGAACGATGTGACGACCGACATGACGACCGACGTGACGACCGACGTGACGACCGACGAGGCAAACGCAATGGACGCAATCGACGCAACGGCAGAAAGCACGCTGCAGGGGCAGTTGAAAACCTGGCGTCGCCATCTGCATCAGTATCCGGAGACGGGTTTCGAAGAAGTTAATACGTCCGACTACGTCGCGCGGATTCTCACGACGCTCGGACTCGACGTGCATCGCGGCATCGGCGGCACGGGGCTCGTCGCGAACCTGACGGCCGGCACCGGCCAGCGCGCGATCGGCATTCGCGCGGACATGGATGCGCTGAACATCGCCGAGCAAGCGCCGGGCCGCGAACACGTGTCGCGCACGCCGGGCAAGATGCATGCGTGCGGGCACGACGGCCACATGTCGATGGTGCTCGGCGCCGCGCAGTTGCTGGCCGAACGCAAGGATTTCGACGGCACGGTGCGCTTCATTTTCCAGCCGGCGGAAGAGCACGGCCGCGGCGCGAAGGCGATGATGGCCGACGGGCTGTTCGAGCGCTTTCCGGTCGATGCGATCTTCGGCGCGCACAACATGCCGGGCATGCGCGCGGGCACGTTCGCGACACGTGCGGGCGGCATCATGGCGAGCGAGGACAACTTCGTGATCCGGATCGACGGGCGCGGCACGCATGCGGCGCGTCCGCACATGGGCATCGATCCGATCGTGATCGGCGCGCAGATCGTGCTCGCGCTGCAGACGATCGTGTCGCGCAATCTCGATCCGGGCCAGCAGGCGGTGGTGTCGTGCACGGAATTCATCACCGACGGGCTGCGCAACGTGCTGCCGTCGACGGTGACGATCAAGGGCGACACGCGCAGCTATTCGCGCGACGTGCAGGCGCTGCTGGAGGCGCGGATGCGCGAGATCAGCGAAGGAATCTGCCGCACGCACGGCGCGACCTGCACGTTCGACTACACGCACGAGTTCGCGCCGACGGTGAATTCGCCGGAATGGGTCGACACGGCCGTGCAAGCCGCCGCGCATATCGTGGGCGCCGACGCGGTGAGCGCCGACGTGCAGCCGATGATGATCTCGGAGGATTTCGGCGCGTTCCTGCAGGCGGTGCCGGGCAATTTCGTGTTCATCGGCAACGGCGAAGCGGCCATGCAAGGCGGCGTGCCGCTGCACAACGCGACGTACGATTTCAACGACGAGATCTTGCCGATCGGCGCGCGGTATTTCGCGGAGGTGGCGCGGCGCGCGTTGAAGGCGGTTTAGGGGGCGGGTGCTGATCGTGTGCGTCTCATCGATCACGAGCAGCGTGCCGGGCGGGTAGGCAATCTGTGGGATGGGGGAAACGATAGCGCGGGCAGCGGGGAGCTGAACAGAGGCGGAATGACCGAGGCGGTCGGCGGCGGCAATTCGCGAGTGCGTTCTATTTGATTTCAAGATGGCACTGGTGAATGAAAACCGTAAAAACCCGTGAAGGTTTCCATGGATTTTTAACGGACTTCCCGCGATCTATCGTTGTTGCATGCCGTGGCGCGGAGGATTCGCACAACGAGGCCAGTATTGGCTGTTGCACGAATCTGTTACGTGTTTTCGATCGAGTTCAGCCGACTCGATCGCGCGCGCCGCGGCTGGGCGCATCGAATGCCACGGAGATCGCGCCGGTTAATTTCGGGATAAGTGGATTCCGAATTTTCCGGCAAAGGAAGGCGCGGACGCCCGAATCCCAACCCTCCGGAATGCGGGACTACACAATGAAAATCCGAACTTCTCTCACCGCACTCGTCGCATGTGGCGCCTTGACCGGCATCGCCCATGCGGGCCCGACGTCGCCGCAAGCGGTCGTCAAGAAAATCACGCTGACCGCGCACATCGGCGACAGCCTGTTCGCTTCACAGCCGGACAACACCGCATACGGCGTGGTCGATCTGAGCGCGACCGACGGCAGGCAACCGACGTTCGCGACGACGCTGCCGATCCGTGTGCGCACGACGAATCCCGATATCAACGTCACGCTGCTGCAGCCGCTGCGCCTGTCGAACGGTCGCGACGATCTTGCCAATACGAAGGTGGTGCTGACGGGCAAGGCCGAAGACGCGGAAATCACGCCCGGCGTTGGCCGCACGCTTATGCTGGTGAAACCGGGGCGCGACGGATTCGACGGCTATGACGAAACCCGCAACGTGAAGGTCAGCGCGCAAGCGCCGGCTGTCGGCGGGACGGCACCGATCAACGGGCACTATCGCGGCGACCTGGTGCTGGTGTTCGAGCCGGCAGCTTCGGCGGGGCGCGAGCCGACGACGGGAGCGGTCGCGGCGGCTGGCGAGTAGGGAAATCGCCCCGGCAGACATCGTCGGCCGGGGTTTTTTTGATGGAAGTTTTTGCGCATAAACATACGATAACGTATCTCATGAGGTTCATTCTTCGATGTGAGTGTGCGCACACATACCGCAGATGAATGCAGTAAAAACAGGGTAAACGACAGATACGTGTCGCAACTCGATCGCGTCTAGACTGCTCGATGTGGTACGACGACGTATAAATAAGAGATCCGCCGTTCGGCGCATCGATACCCCAGTCCTGAAGGAGTGCCCATGGCCGCCCATCGCCGCCGTTCGTCTTCGTCCGTCCGATCGCCTGCATCGAAACGGGTCTCGCGCCGCGCCTTCATCGGCTGGACCGGCGCACTCGCCGGCGGCGCGATGCTCGGCGGTCCGTTCGCGGCCCCCCGGGCGCTGGCGGCAGGCGCGACGCCGAATGCGTCGGCGGTCGATCTCGTGTGGGGCGAGCACGGCGCGGCGGCGCGCATTGCCGCGTCGCTCGCGCACGTGTCGCGGCTCGCGCGGCGCGGACGCGACTTCGACGTGACACACTACGGCGCGCGCCCGTGCGCGACGGTCGCGCAGACGTCGCCGTACCCGGCGGCGAAATCGCCCGTCAGCCCCGGTGCCGAACTGACCGCCGCGCCCGGCGCATTCGATTCGCGCCCGGCGTTTCTCGCGGCGATCGACGCATGCCGGCGCGAAGGCGGTGGCCGCGTCGTCGTGCCGCCCGGCAACTGGTATTGCGCGGGGCCGATCGTGCTGCAGAGCAACGTCACGTTCCACTTGAGCGCGAACTGCACGATCTACTTCAGCCCGAACCCGGCCGACTACGCGAAGGACGGCCCGGTCGATTGCGGCGCGAACGGCCGGCTGTACTACAGCCGCTGGCAGGCGAACGATTGCCTGAACTACGGCGCGCCCGTCTATGCGCGCAACGCGACCAACATCGCGCTGACCGGCGAAGGCCCGACGTCGGTGCTCAACGGGCAGGCGATGACGCCGTTCTCGGGCAGCGGCGCGAACAGCGTCTGCTGGTGGACCTACAAGGGCTCGTCGGGCGCGTACGGCGCGAGCGCGACGGTGCCGGCGCAGAACTCCGCGAATCCGAACAACGTCGACCTGCGCATCGTCGCGCCCGCGATTCCCGGCGCGCTCTACGCGCTGCTGACGTCGCCCGTCACGCCGTGGCAGCAGGACCAGAACTACCTGCCCGCGCTGTCCGAGGCCGGGGTGCCGGTCGAGCGGCGCATCTTCGGCCTCGGCCACTACCTGCGGCCGTGCATGGTCGAATTCATCGGCTGCACGAACGTGCTGATGGCGAACTACCAGACGCAGAACACGCCGTTCTGGCAGCACCATCCGACCGCCAGCCGCAACGTCGTGATCCGCGGCGTGACGACCAACAGCATCGGCCCGAACAACGACGGCTTCGATCCGGACGCGTGCACCGACGTGCTGTGCGAGGACTGCACGTTCAACACCGGCGACGACTGCATCGCGATCAAGTCGGGCAAGGACCGCGACATCGAATACGGCCCCGCGAAGCGGCACCTGATCCGCAACTGCACGATGAACAGCGGGCACGGCGGCATCACGCTCGGCAGCGAGATGGGCGGCGGCGTCGAGCAGATCTACGCGACGAACCTGTCGATGCTGAACGCGAACTGGCAGACCAATCCGCTGAACATCGCGATTCGCGTGAAGACCAACATGAACCGCGGCGGATACGTGAAGGATTTCCACGTGAAGGGCGTCACGCTGCCGAACGGCGTGACGCTGAAGGGCGGCGGCTACGGCAGCGCGCTGCTCGCGGGCAGCCCGGTCAACGCGAGCGTGCCGCTCGGCGTCGTGACGCCGTCGGCCGGCAATCCGTCCGCGGCGCAGGGCGGCATCGTCACGTTCGACTGCGACTACCAGCCGGCGAACGATGCGGTGCGCACGCGCGCACCGGTCGTGCAGAACGTGACGATCGCCGACGTGAAGGCGAGCAACGTGACGCTGAACGGCATGACCGCGTCGTGTTTCCAGGCGATCGTCGCGCAGGGGCCGGTCGCGTTCGACTACAACGGCACGCCACCGACGCCGGCCGTGCAGCCGATCTCCGGCGTGACGATCAGCAATTGCGACTTCGGCACGCCGGTCGCGTCAGGCGTGCCGACGGTCACGTCGCCGGGGCCGATCTATGCATTCAACGTGAGTGCGATGACGCTGACGAACGTGACGATCGCCGGGCAGGTCGTCAACACGACGATCAACGACAAGCGGTGAGAATGAGGTAACACGCACGACGTCCGCGTGCGGCCCGGCCGGTGCCCGCACGCGAGCGCGAATGCGCATGCGTTACGCCAGCGTCTTGATCATGTAGTGCTCGTCGTAGAAGCGGCCATCGACGAACAGGGAGCGCGGCTCCGTGCCGAACCGCACGAACCCCTGCGATGCATAGAGCCGCTCCGCGGTACGGTTGACGTCGTTCACGCACAGCATCAGTTGCTTGCATCCCCACACGTTCGCCGCATGCCCGGTCGCGCTGTCGAGCAGCGCCTGCGCGATGCGTTGCCCGCGATACGCGGCATCGACGTACACGCCCCAGATCGTCGCCTTGTGTGCGATCTTCGTGCGCGCGTCGCGGCGCACGCCGGTGATGCCGACGAGCGTGTCGCCGTCGAACGCGCCGAACACGGCCTGTGCCTGCGTCGGCGTGAGGCGCTTCGCGAATTCGTCGACCGGCACCTGCGATTCCTCGTCGAGCGTCGGCAGGAAGGACGTGGGCGCGGTGTCGACCGCACGTAGGCGGACGGTCTGGAACTGCGCCGCGTCGGCGGCGTCAAGCAGGCGGATCGTGATCGTCATCGGGAGCATTCCGGTTGAGGGGCGTGCATGCCGGCGCGCCGCTGCTACGCGCCGCGGGATGCATCGCCCTTATCGTAATAGGAATCCGGATGTCGCGGAGCGATGGTCGGTGCGTCGCAGGGGTAGCGGGCACGATCGTGAACGGAGAAGACAGGGATGGCGGCGCGTCGTGCCGCGATCAAGGTGGGGGCGCGTAAAGCGTATGCGCCGTCGGACCGGACCGGCCCTCCGACGTCAAACCGGCGACGTGCGCGCGATCAATTCACGCGCACGCCAGCGGCATCAATAGCGCGACAGCTGATTGCCGTTGATCTGCACGCGGTCGCCCGGACGCAGGTTGCCCGGCGACTGCACGTCGAACGAGCGCATCGAGCCGTCGCTCACCTGCACGTCGATCCGGTAGCTGCTCGGGCCTTGCGCCGCGCCCATCTGCTGGCCGATCTGGTTGCCCGCCACCGCCCCGCCGAGTGCGCCGATCACGGTCGCCGCATCGCGGCCATGACCGCGGCCGAACTGGTTGCCCACCAGCCCGCCGACCAGCGCGCCGACGACGGTGCCGGCGATGCCTGACGGGGCGACCGAGCCGTTGACCGGCTGGATGTTCGACACGGTGCCGTACTGCGTGCCGTACGGGGTCGCGTATTGCTGCTGCTGATTGCCGTACTGGTCATACGGCTGCGAGCCGTATTGCGACGGGTTGCCGTATTGATCGTACGGCTGCGGCGCCTGGTTCGGATACGCCGGTTGCTGCTGCACGTAGCCCGGTTGCGAGTACGCAGGCTGCGCATAGCCGGGCGTCGCGTATTGCTGCTGTTGCGGATAGCCCGGCTGCGCGCCGTAGTAGCCCGGCGCGACGCAGGCAGTGAGCGGAAGCGCCGCCACGGCGACGAGCGAGGCGAACAGAACGGTCTTCGTGGAAGGCATGCGCATCATGATGATTCCTGCATCGGCAACGTGTCCGCCGATGGATTCCCGTGATGGGTGGCGAACTCGGCGTGAGTATAAGGAATGGCCGGATGCGCGTCCGGTGCGGCCGGGTAACAACGTGTAAAGTCTGTTGCCGCGTAAATCCCCGGTGGGGCGGGGCATCGAAGCCGTGCGCGGCAAGGACGTGGCGCGGCTTCCCGGCGCACGCATGCCGACGACGCGGCCCGTGCGTTGCCGAAGACGTTTCGGCCATTTCATCGACGATCGCGCTCCCGTCGCGCCCGGCCCGGCAGGCCTTCGCGCCGCGCATCGCGAAATCGAATGCGCGGCATCGCGACATTTAATTGGCCTCGGGCGGCAGCGTTCGATATCGTGGCCGGATTCCCTGCCAACGGTCGCGCCGCGCCGGCCGCGGTCCTTCCTCGATCCGCGCCGGTGTCGCGCCGCGACCGCCCCACATTCGAAGCCATGACCGAACGACTCTTCATCAACGCCCGCGCCGCCGGCGGCCGGCCCGTCAACCTCGTCGTCCGCGACGGCCGCTTCGCCGCGATCGGCACCGATTGCACCGCCGCGCCCGGCGCGCAGACGATCGACCTCGACGGCCGCGTCGTGCTGCCCGGTTTCGTCGACGGCCACATCCATCTCGACAAGAGCTTCGTCGGCGATCGCTGGGTGCCGCACGAACCGGGCGGCTCGCTGCGCGAGCGGCTCGCGGTCGAGAAGCGCCAGCTCGCGGCCGCGCCGCCGATCGTCGAGCGTGCGAATGCGCTGATCGCGCAGGCCGCCGCGTTCGGCACGATCGCGATGCGCAGCCACGTCGACGTCGATGCGACGACGGGCCTGTCGAACCTGCACGCCGTGATGGCCGCGCGCGAACAATGGCGCGGCATCGTCGACATCGAACTGGTCGCGTTTCCGCAGGCCGGCGTGATCACCTGCCCGGGCACCGCCGAGATCCTCGACGCAGCCGTGCGCGAAGGCGCGGACGTGGTCGGCGGGATCGACCCGACGACGCTCGACGGCGACGCGGACGGTCAGCTCGACATCGTGTTCGGCATCGCCGAGAAGCGCGGCGCGAAAATCGACATTCACCTGCACGAACCGGGCGACACCGGCATCGCGCAACTGCTGCGGATCGCGGCGCGCACGCGCGCGGCCGGGCTCGGCGGCCGCGTGAACGTGAGCCATGCATACGCGCTCGGCCAGGTGAGCGACGACGACGTGCAGCGTACCGCTGCGGCACTGGCCGAAGCCGGCGTGTCGATCCTGACGAATGCGCCGGGCGACTGCGCGTTCCCGCCGGTGCAACGGCTGCGCGACGCGGGCGTGCACGTGTTCGCGGGCAACGACAACATTCGCGACGCGTGGTGGCCGTACGGCAACGGCGACATGCTGCAGCGCGCGATGATGGTCGGCTACCGGTCGGGCTTCTACACCGACGAAGCGCTCGGCATCGCACTCGACATGGCGACGCACGCCGGCGCACGCGCGATCGGCAAGGAGAACTACGGAATCGCGGTCGGCTGCGACGCGAGCTTCGTCGCGGTGCGTGCGCCGAACGCGGCGGCGGCCGTCGCGGGCGTGCCGGCCGAACGCTGGGTATTCCGCCGCGGCGAAAGCGATACGGGCGCACCATTCGCGCCGTCGCTGCGCTTCACGCGCTGACCCACCCACCCGACCGGCGGCACGGCCCGCGCCGTGCCTGCGTTGCACTGACCGACCTGACCGGAACCGACATGACGAACCTGCTGATCCGCAATGTCCGCACGAGCGCCGACGCGGCGCTCGATATCCTGATCAAAGGCGATCGCATCGCGAGCATCGGCCCGTCGCTCGACGCGCCCGCCGGCTGCGCGATCGAGGACGGCGCGCTCGCGTTGGCGTTGCCCGGCCTCGTCGAGGGCCACACCCACCTCGACAAGACCCACTGGGGGATGCCGTGGTATCGCAACCAGGTCGGGCCGCGCCTCGTCGACCGCATCGAGAACGAACGCCACTATCGCGCGACGAGCGGCCATGACGCGGGCGCCGCGTCGCTCGGGCTGGCGCGCGCGTTCCTCGCGGCCGGCACGACGTGCATCCGCACGCACGTCGACGTCGATACCGAAGCCGGGCTGCGCCATCTGCACGGTGTGCTCGCGACGCGCGAGACGCTGCGCGGGCAGGTCGAGATCCAGATCGTCGCGTTTCCGCAATCGGGCGTGCTCAAGCGGCCGGGCACCGATGCGCTGCTGTCCGACGCGCTGGGTGCCGGTGCTGACCTGCTCGGCGGGCTCGATCCGTGCGCGATCGAAGGCGATCCGGTCGAGGCGGTGGACGTGCTGTTCGCGATCGCCGAACGCCACGGCCGCGGGCTCGACATCCATCTGCACGAGCGCGGGTCGATGGGCGCGTACTCGCTCGACCTGATCCTGCAGCGCACGGCGGCGCACGGGATGCACGGCAAGGTCACGATCAGCCATGGTTTCTGTCTTGGCGATCTCGCCGAACGCGAGCGCGATGCGCTGCTCGCGCGGATGGCCAAACTTGGCGTCGCGATCGTCACGACCGCGCCGGCCGCGGTGCCGGTGCCGCCGGTGGCCGCATGCCGTGCGGCGGGCGTAACCGTGATCGGCGGCAACGACGGCGTGCGCGACACGTGGACGCCGTACGGCTCGCCCGACATGCTCGAACGCGCGATGCTGATCGGCATGCGCAACGATTTCCGCCGCGACGATGCGCTCGAAGTCGCGCTCGACTGCGTGACGCACGGCGCGGCGCGCGGCTGTGGTTTCGCGGATTACGGGCTGCAGCCGGGCAGCCGCGCGGACGTCGTGCTCGTCGATGCGCTGACGTTCGCCGAGGCCGTCGTCGCGCGGCCGGTGCGGCGGCTCGTCGTGTCTTCGGGGAAGATCGTCGCACGTAACGGCGTGCTGGTCTGAGCGCCGCGTCGCCCCGGTATGATCCGGTTTTCAACCGGATTTCCGGGGAGACGACGATGCGACGCACGACCGCGGCACGAGCCGCACGATGGATGGCGGCGGCCCTGTTCGCCGTGACGGCCGCGCATGCGGTGGCGGCCGGCCCGGCCGACGCGCAGCAGGAAGCCAACCGGCGCACGGTACTCGCGTTCTACGAGAAAGGGCTGAACGAGAAGGATGCGGACGCCGCGCTCGCGTATGTCGGCGATCGCTACGTGCAGCACAACCCGAACGCGGCCGATGGTCGCGACGGCTTCCGCAAGTTCGTCGCGTTCCTGCGCGACAAATATCCGCAATCGCACAGCGAGATCAAGCGTTCGTTCGTCGATGGCGACTACGTGATCCTCCACGTGCACGCGGTGCGCGAACCGGGCACGCGCGGCAGCGCGATCATGGACATCTTCCGGCTCGAGCACGGCAAGATCGTCGAACACTGGGACGTCAACCAGCCGGTGCCCGAGCAGGCGGCGAACGGCAACACGATGTTCTGATTGCCTGACGCGTGTAGTGCGCGGCGCCACTGTGCGCCGCTTCCGTTTGTATCCGCTTCGCCTACCGCCCTTCGAGTTCGAGCATCGCCGCGAGCCCCTTCGTCAACGCGCTGACCATCGGATCGGCCGTCGGCCGGTGCAGGATCGCGATGTCCATGTGCTCGATCGGCGCGAAGCCCTGCTTCGCGGTCAGCACCACGTGCTCGTCCGTCACCACGCGCGCGGGCAGTACGCTGATGCCGAGCCCGTCCGCGACGGCCGCCTGGATGCCGCTCAGGCTCGACGTCGTGAAGCTGATCCGCCAGCGGCGGCCGCGCTCCTCGATCGCCTTGATCATGTCGTCGCGATAGAGCCCGCGCGGCGGGAACACGACGATCGGCACCGGGTCGAGATCGATCGACGGATGCTTCGCACTGTCGATCCAGCGCAGCTTCTCCGGCCAGCGCACGATCGCCTCGCGGCTGTCGCGCCGCTGCTTGATCAGCACGAGGTCGAGTTCGCCGCGATCGTACGCGGCGCTGATGTCGCGGCTCAGCCCGCACGTTACTTCGAGCTTCACCTGCGGATGCTCGCGCTTGAACGCCGCGAGCGCGTGCGTCGTACGGCCCGCCGCGAAATCGTCGGGTACGCCGAGCCGGATCGTCAGCGCGACCGTCGCACCCGACAGCGCCTCCAGCATCTCGTCGTTCAGCGCGAGCATGCGCCGCGCATAGCTGAGCACCGTCACGCCCGCGTCGGTCGGCCGCACGTCGCGCGCGCCGCGATCGAGCAGGCGGTGGCCGGCGATTTCCTCGAGCCGGCGCACCTTCTGGCTGACCGTCGACTGTGTCGAATGCAGGCGCGCGGAAGCCGTCGTGAAACTGCCGCAATCGGCGACCATCACGAGCGCGCGCAGCAGGTCGATGTCGAACAGAGGTCTATTCATTTCTGCACTTCTTTGGATTCGGGCATTTCATTTTCAAATGCGTGCGACGACTTTTAACATGGCGGGACATCGCGGGCAATCGCGGTTTCGCCGGATTTGGGAGGGGTGTTTGGCGGGATTTTGAGGCGCCAGACGACATCCAATGGATGACGCTCGCGCACAGCGCCGATCTGCGCAGCCCGATCCGCTATCGCTGCACCGCGTGGATTCCGGCGGCCGAACGCGGTCATGCTCGACGACGCGGCGAACGGTACGTGCGGATCGAACGGCGTGACGCCGCTGCCGCCCGCGCGACGGCGGGTATGGGGCGAACGAGCGGGCTGGTGGCGGGGCGCAGTAGGTTTAGCGGCGGCGCGATTTGGGTTCCGGCGTGCCGCCGGGGAGTTTTCGCAGGAATGCGTCGGCGAGTTCAACACAATAGTCGAACGACGGCGTGTAGCCGAGTGTCCGGATGTCGTCGAAGCGCGGTTGGACGAAGGCACGATGCTCGTTGAGCAGACGCAGAAACGTGTCGCGATGCCGAACGAGGAACGCACCGGCGTCCATCAGGCTTTCCGGCTCCCGCTCGATGACCAGGCACAGATCGAACAGGTCCCGGGCGGTCGGACGATCGCCGCGGTGCCACATTTTCTTGGCGACGATTTCCGCGGAAGTCTCGACCTTGATATTGGTGTTGAAAAATTCCATCGCAGTATAGGCTGCATTGCCGGTAGGTTCGATGGAACTGCGGGAAACTCATCGCCGTGGTGACCGGTGTAGATCACTTCCTCTCGTTAACATTCGGAAAGCGCATTCTGTGTCAGGTATGGATCGCGCAGGGTAAACACCCAAAAATTCCTGGAAAATCTCACAATTGAGCATCACCCCGTCTCTCGGTTTCGATCTTCTCTCAATCCGCCGCCCCTCCCGTATTTCCCCGCTTGCGCTCAAAAATCAAGCAGTCTAGACTGCATCGCAGTTTCATCGAAACCCCGGCCGTTCGCGCCCCGCGCCGGCCTCCCGTCGAGGCGCCCACCACCGTACGCCGGCATCGCCCGCCCCGTCGAGACTCACAAGGACCCGCCATGAACCGCACCGCAAAGCTCCTCGTCACCGCGCTGGCGTTCGCGCCGCTCGTGTCGTTCGCGCAGGACACGTCGACGATCCGCTGGGGTATCGACCCCACCTATCCGCCGTTCGAGGCGAAGCAGCCCGACGGCTCGCTCGCCGGCTTCGACATCGACCTGCGCAATGCGATCTGCGAGCAGCTGCATGCGAAGTGCGTGTGGGTCGAGCAGGGCTTCGACGGGATGATCCCGGCGCTGCGCGCGCGCAAGTTCGACGTGATCATGTCCGCGATGACGGCCACCGACGAGCGGCTCAAGCAGATCGACTTCTCGAACAAGCTGTATGCGTCGCCGGGCGCGCTCGTCGCGCCGGTCGGCTCGAAGCTGCTGCCGAGCGCCGCGTCGCTCGCCGGCAAGCGCATCGGGATCGACCAGGGCACGACGCAGGAGGCGTACGCGAAGGCCGAATGGGCAACCAAGGGCGTGACGATCGTTTCGTACCAGAATCAGGACCAGGTGTACCAGGATCTCGTCAACGGCCGCCTCGACGCGACCTTCCAGGACAAGACGCAGGCCGGCTACTCGTTCCTGAAGACGCCGCGCGGCAAGGGCTATGCGTTCGCGGGCCCGGACGTGACCGATGCGCGGATCACCGGTTACGGCGTCGCGATGGGCATACGCAAGGGCGACGCCGACATGAAGAAGCGGCTGAACGACGCGATCGTCGCGATTCGCGCGAACGGCACGTACCAGAAGATTGCCGCGAAATACTTCGACTTCGACATCTATGGCGCGAAGCAGCAGCTGACTTCGGCACCGTAACCCCGTGACTCATTCGATCGACAGGCACACCATGACGAGTATCCAGGAGCGCGTCGCGCAAGCCGTGACACCCGAACTGATCGCCGCGTTCCGCGAGGAAGGCGCGGTCTGCATCAGGGGCATTTTTTCGCCCGACGAAGTGGCCGCGCTGCGGGCCGGCATCGACGCGAACCTCGCGCAGCCGAGCGAGCGCGCGAAAGTCGCGAGCCGGCCCGACGATCCGGGCTGGTTCTTCGAGGATTTCTGCAACTGGCAGCACAACGACGCATATCGCGATTTCATCGTGCGCTCGCCGGCGCCGTCGGTTGCCGCCGCGCTGATGGGCACCGACCACGTGCGGCTGCATCACGACCACCTGCTCGTGAAGGAGCCCGGTACGCGGCAGCGCACGCCGTGGCACCAGGATCAGCCGTACTACGACATCGAAGGCGACGACAACGTCAGCATGTGGATTCCGGTCGATCCGGTGCCGCTCGAATCGACGCTGGAATTCGTCGCCGGCTCGCATCGCGGGCCGTGGCTGATGCCGCGCACGTTCATGGACAAGGAGGCGAAGTGGTTTCCGGAAGGCAGCCTCGCCGACCTGCCCGACATCGAAGCCGACCGCGCGGCCTTCCCGATTCGCCGCTGGGCGCTCGAACCCGGCGACATGGTGTGCTTCCGGATGCTCACGCTGCATGCGTCGGGCGGTACGCGGAACCGCCGCCGTGCGTTCTCGATCCGCTTCGTCGGCGACGATATCCGTCACGCGCCGCGCCGCTGGAAGACGTCGCCCGATTTCCCCGGGCTCGCGCAGCAACTGCCGGACGGCGCGCCGCTCGATCACCCGCTGTTTCCGGTCGTGTGGTCGCGCGAGGCGGGGCAGGTCGGTGCGATCTGAGCAGCGCAGGAACGAATACGGCGGCCGTTTCATGACGAAACGGCCGCCGTGCGCTGGGGGCTTGCGACGAACGATCAGGTCGGGTGACGCCCCGCGCCGGGCTTGAAGCGCGAACCGAGCCGGTAGCGGTTGCCCGGATGCAGGAAGTGCACGAACGTGACGGGCAGCCCGTCCGTCCACGTGCGCCGCGTGAGCGTGAGGCACGGCTCGTCGGCGCGCATGTCGAGCAGCCGTGCCTGCTCGCTGGTGGGCAGCGACGCGTCGACGACGTGCTCGATTTCCAGTTCGTAGTGCGACACGTTGTTGTACAGGTACTCGGACGGCGGCTCGGTCTGGAAATCCTGGTCGATGAAGCCGGGCGCGGCGGCCGGGTTCACGTAGCGATCCTCGAGCTGGATCGGGCGGCCGTTTTCCTCGTGCACGCACACCACGTGAAAGACCGGCGTATTGACCGGCAGGCCGAACGCGGCCGCGACGTCGAACGATGCGGGTTCGCTCGACTGGCTGAGCACGCGGCAGCGATATTCGTGTCCGCGCGCGCGAATTTCGTCGCGGATGTGCGCGATCATCAGCAGGTTCGACTGCGGCTTCACCTCGGCGACGAAGGTGCCGACGCCTGCGGTGCGCTTGAGCACGCCTTCCTCGGTCAGCTCGCGCAGCGCGCGGTTGACCGTCATGCGTGCGACGCCGAACTGCGCGGCGAGATCGAGCTCGGACGGAATGCGATCGCCGGGGCGCCAGTCGCCGGACTCGACGTTCTGGCGGACGAGCGTCTTGATCTGCTGGAACGGTGCGGTGGCCTTGGTGACCATCGGAAGATCCTTGCGCGAAAAAGTGACGAGAAGTGACGAGGCTAGTCGTCGTGGCTGACGATGACCAGGATCTCCGCCTGCGCGGTGCCGAGGCTGCGCGTGCGGTGCGGGATCAGTGCGTTGAAATAGACTGAATCGCCGGCCCTGAGTTGCACCGTCTCGTTCGGAAATTCGATTTCGATGCGTCCCTTGTGCACGAACAGGAATTCCTCGCCTTCGTGCTCGCGGAACGTCGATGCGACGAATTCGTGCGGCGGATGCACGACGAACGGCAGCATCTTCTTCGGCGCGACGCCTGCCGCGATGCTTTCGAAGCGATGCGCGTGGCTGTCGGCCGCCGCGCCCATTGCCGTGCGCTCGCCGGCGCGCGTGACCGTGATCAGTTCGCGGTTGCGGCTTTCCGAGAACAGTTGCTCGACGTCGACGTTCAGCGCCTTCGACAGCTTCAGCGCGACCGCGATCGACGGCACGCTCAGGCCGCGCTCGACCTTCGACAGGTAGCTCTTGGTGAGGCCGGTCTCGTCGGCCAGCACGTCGAGCGTCCAGCCCTTCTGTTTTCTGAGCAGCTTCAGGCGAATCGTCATGGGGCGCCAGGTGTCCTTCGAAAAACCGATTGTAACGCATGACACAAAGTGTCATTCGGTGTATCGTGTGTCATTCGTGATCGGGGAAACGGCCGCGGACGGCGCGGCAGACCCGGTTCATTCAGGAGGCGAACATGGCGGAAACGCTGAATTTGACGAAGGAAGCGCTGGTCGCGCTGGCGGAGCGGCGTCTGGAAAACGCGGTGGGCGACAGCGGCTGGTCCGCGCGGCAAAAGCTTGCGCTGACCTGCCGGATTTTGTTCGACGCCGGCCACGACTCGGGCCTGGCCGGGCAGATCACCTGCCGCGCGGACGCGGCCGGCACGTACTACACGCAGCGGCTCGGGCTCGGCTTCGACGAGATCTCGGCCGCGAACCTGCTGCGCGTCAGCGAGGATCTCGACGTCGTCGACGGCGAAGGCATTCCGAACCCGGCCAACCGGTTCCATACGTGGATTTATCGCGAGCGCCCGGACGTGAACTGCATCATCCATACGCATCCGGCGCACGTCGCGGCGCTGTCGATGCTCGAACAGCCGCTCGTCGTGTCGCATATGGATACCTGTCCGCTATACGACGATTGTGCGTTCCTGAAGGACTGGCCGGGCGTGCCGGTCGGCAACGAGGAGGGCGAGATCATCTCGAAGGCGCTCGGCAGCAAGCGCGCGATTCTGCTGTCGCATCACGGGCAGCTCGTGGTCGGCAAGACGATCGAGGAGGCGTGCATTCTCGCGCTGCTGATCGAACGCGCCGCGAAGCTTCAGCTGCTCGCGATGTCGGCCGGCGAGATCAAACCGGTGCCGCCGGCGCTGGCGCGTGAAGCGCACGACTGGATCTCGAAGCCGAAGCGCGATGCGGTGACGTTCGACTACTACGCGCGCCGCGCATTGCGTACGCATCAGGATTGCGTCGCGTAAGCGAATGCGCCGTTTCGATCTTTTTAGTCAATCATTGAGGAATACCAATCGTGTCCATCCTGTTGAAAGGCATCATTGCCTACCCGGTCACGCCGTTCTCCGTCGACGGCGGCGTCGACCTGACAGCGCTCGATGCGCTGATCGATCGCCTGATCGCCGACGGCGTTCACGCGATCGCGCCGCTGGGCAGTACCGGCGAAAGCGCGTACCTGTCCGACGCCGAATGGGAGGCCGTCGCTACCGCGTCGATTCGCGCGGTGCGCCGGCGCGTGCCGACCGTCGTTGGAATCTCCGATCTCACCACGGCGGGCGCGGTGCGCCGTGCCCGCTTTGCCGAGCAGGCCGGCGCCGATGCGGTGATGGTGCTGCCGGTGTCGTACTGGAAGCTCGGCAACGACGAGATCGTCGCGCACTATCGCGCGATCGGTGACGCGATCGGCATCCCGATCATGCTGTACAACAACCCTGCGACGAGCGGCGTCGACATGTCGCCCGAGCTGATCGCGACGATCTGCCGGACGGTCGGCAACGTGACGATGGTGAAGGAAAGCACCGGCGACATTGGCCGGATGCACCGGCTCGCGCAATTGAGCGACGGCGCGATCCCGTTCTACAACGGCAGCAATCCGATGGCGCTCGCCGCACTGGCCGCCGGCGCGGCCGGATGGTGCACGGCCGCGCCGAACCTGAATGCCGCGTTGCCGCTCGCGTTGTTCGACGCGATGCGCACGGGCGACCTCGCCCGCGCCCGATCGGTCTTTCACGCGCAGTTGCCGTTGCTGCAGTTCATCGTCAACGGCGGGTTGCCGGTGACCGTGAAGGCCGGGCTGAGGCTGCGCGGTTTCGACGCCGGCGAACCGCGGCGGCCGCTGCTGCCGCTCGGCGACGCACGCATGCGCGAACTCGAGCGCCTGCTCGCGGCGCTGCCGGACGGTGTGGCGGCATGAGCGCCGACGCACGGCCGGCGATCGCGGTCGCCATCGGCGCGGTGCGGATCGGCGTGAGCCGGCCGCTCGCCGGCACGCCGCACGCGAGCGCGATCGACAAGCAGCCGGTGGACGCACGCCTGTGGCTGGGCGCGCTCGGCTTTGCCGGCGACGAGCAGGCCGATGCGCGGCATCACGGCGGCCCCGACAAGGCCGTTCACCACTATGCGTACGATCACTATCCGTGGTGGGCCGGGCAGATCGGCGCGCGCGACGTGCTCGCCCGGCCGGGTGCATTCGGCGAGAACCTGTCGACGCGCGGCATCACCGAGCGCGACGTGTGTCTCGGCGACGTGTTCACGCTGGGCGGCGCGGTGCTCCAGGTGTCGCAGTCGCGGCAGCCGTGCTGGAAGCTCAACGCACGCTTCGACCATCCGCGGATGGCGGCGCTCGTGCAGCACAGCGGCCGGACCGGCTGGTACTACCGCGTGCTGCAGGAAGGCTGGGTGGCGGCGGGCGATGTGCTGGCGCTGCATGCGCGCCGCTACCCGGAATGGCCGCTGTCGACGGTGCTCGACGTGCTGTATCGACGCACGCTCGACATGGCCGCGCTGGATGCGCTGTGCGACGTGCCGCTGCTACCGCCCGGCTGGCGCAAGATGCTCGAAAAGCGCCGGACCGAGCGGCAGGTCGAAGACTGGACGAAGCGGCTCGAAGGATGACGGGCCGCGTCCGGTGCTTACTTCGTCGGCAGGTTGCGCACGTCGGCCGTCGGCTCGGTACCGAATGCATCGCTCAGCGCATAGCCGATCAGTTGCCGGGCGGTCGCCTCGGGCGTGGCGAGCGCGCCGCTCGACTTCAACTGGTCGAATTTCTCGCGCATCGGGAAGTTGTCTTCGCCGGTCGCGCGGATCGTGGCCTGCATGCCGGTATCGACGACGCCCGGTGCGACGCTGCAGATCCGCAGCGCGCCGTTCGCGTCGAGCGCGACGGCGCGTGCATGATGATCGAGCGCGGCCTTGGTCGCGCAGTAGACGCTCCAGCCGGCATACGCGTTGCGGGCCGCGCCGCTCGACAGGTGCACGATCCGGCATTCGGTCGCGGCCGAGGCGGCTTGCGCGAGCGCGGCCGACAGCATCAGCGGCGCGGCGACGTTCAGGCCGACCGCGCGGGCAACGATCGCCGGGTCCTGCGCGGCGAGCGGGCCGATCGGGTCGACGATGCCCGCGTTGTTGAACAGCAGCACGAGCGACGCGCCGTCGACGAAGCGGCGCAGCGTGTCGCCGGCCAGCCAGCTCGCGATAGTCTTCGAGTCCGACAGATCGAGTTCGACCTCGGTAAAGCGCTCGCCGGCCTGTGACGCGAGCGACGGATGACGGCTGCGCGACACGCCGAGCACGGCGATGCCTTCCTGCAGCAGTTGTTCGGCGAGCGCCGCGCCGACGCCGCGGGTGTGTCCGGTGACGATGGCGCGCACGGGTGCGGAAGAAGATGCAGTCATGGTGGTGAACGGGTGAGGGGGTGAACGGGTTTGACGAGCGGCGCGCAGGCACGGCGGCAGCGCATTCAACGCGGGTGATGCGTGGTATCGGCGTGCGAAGACGATCGCGCGGCGCCGTTGATATCGGGATAAGGGTACATCGTAGCGCCGGCATGTGCATCGCGCAAACGCCGCGGGGCGTGCGTGAAGGCCGAATCCGCGGTGCTGCGCGCATGCATCGTCGCGTTGCCTCACGTGCGATCGGCGCGCCGCTACGTCGGACGAAAGCCTGTTGCGGCACGTGCGCGCGCTGGTGCGATGAGCGGCGCCGGGCCGCGTGTCGCGAGCTATCATATGGCTCGCCCGTGCGCGATGCCGTACGGGCCGCGATCGTTTCCCTTCACCTGCTGCACGCTGCGACGCCACTCATGAACACCACGCCGGATACGCCCACGCCCCGCGCCCTTCGCGAACTCACGCCTCTCGAGGCCCGCATTCTCGGCGTGCTCGTCGAGAAACAACACACGGTGCCGGATACCTACCCGCTGTCGCTGAACGCGCTGACCGCGGGTTGCAACCAGAAAACCGCGCGCGCGCCGGTGATGAACGTCAGCGAGGACGAAGTGACGACCGCGCTCGACGGGCTGAAGCACCTGAGCCTCGTGATGGAGGGCAGCAGCAGCCGCGTGCCGCGTTTCGAGCACAACATGAACCGCGTGCTCGGCATCCCGAGCCAAGCGATCGCGCTGCTGACGATCCTGCTGCTGCGCGGCCCCCAGACGGCCGCCGAGCTGCGCCTGAACAGCGCACGCCTGCACGGCTTCGCGGACATCTCGTCGGTCGAGGCGTTCCTCGACGAACTCGCGGCGCGTACGCAGCCGCTCGTCGTCCGGCTGCCGCGTGCGCCGGGTGCGCGCGAGAACCGCTGGATGCACCTGATGTGCGGCGAAGTGAACATGGCCGATTTCGCGAGCGCGGATGCCGGCGGCGGCGCGGATTCGGTGCCGCCTTCCGAATTCGAGGCGCTGAAGGCCGAACAGAAGCGCCTCGCGGACGAAGTGGCGCGCCTGAATGCGCTGGTTCAGCGGATGGCGAGCGAACTCGGCATCGACGTCGACGCGCCGGGCGACGCGTCGTGATCGCTTCCTGATGCAATGACGGCGGTGCGCGCGCACCGCCGCGTCACTTCTGCTCGACGCCGGGGGCGAGGTACCACGCACGCGCTTCGGATCAACCGGCGCATCACGGCGAGAACCGAATGGTTTTCATGACGGTGCGTGAGTGATGAAGACACATATCAACCGACACTGATCCGCGTCGCGCCCGCATCGACGAGCCGGAACAGTAGATCCTCGACGGCCGTCTCCGGCGCGGAACCGAGATCCGCATGGATGCGCCAGCCCTGCTCCGTGCGAACCGGTTTCGACAGGTAGTGAACGATGCCGTGCAGTCCATCTTCGGCTGGCGTGTTTTCGTCGTCCGCGTCGAACCACGCGAGGAACCACGTCTTGAACGCGTCGTTCGCGGCGCTTTCGTCGAGGCCGTCGGCCTCGACCGCCGCCCAGTCCCACACGAACGGCTGGATCGACACGGCCGCCGTTTCGAGTTCGAAGGCGAACGGCTCGAAATCCAGCTGCGTGGCCGAATCGACCATCGCGGGCTGGCCGGCCGCCTCGCCTTCGGTCGCGATCGTGTCGGCGCGGCACGGCAGCGCGAGCGGGCCTTCGGTGGCCAGCGTGCCGTCGGCCCGCCGGTAGGCCGGCTCGACGACGACGGCCGGTTGCGTGGTCGCTTTCGCGAGCAGGTCGACATAGGGTTGGCGGATGGCGCGGAGCAGTTCGGAGACGGTCATCGTGGCGTGTCGGTTGGGCAGGAAGCGATCGGTCACAGGCAAGCGGTGTGCGGAGCGACCGGCGTCGCACGACGGGCCGCTTCGGTACCGGACAACGGTGATCCTACGGGACTTCCCTCCAACACGAACACTCGGCCGAACGGCCGGGCCGCCGACCTCGCGTGGCAACCGGTTTAGACGTTTACCTTCAAACAAGCGAAAACGCGCCTCGAACGCATTCTCGTTGTGCTTCAATGAATCAGATTTGCAGTCCTACTAAATTACAGAATCGGAACAAACCGGATCATTCATTTACAGGAGACAGTCGATGGCACCGAAACGCTGTTGAAGCGGCAATCGAGATGGTCTGCAACACCGCCGAATTTCCTTCGATGAAAGCAGGTTATCCCAGGGGCCACCCATGTCCTCCAGACGTTTCATGATTGCCGCGGCTGCGGCCGCGGTGTCGGCCGCGCTCGCCGTCACGGCACCGCCGGCCGGCGCCGCGGCACCAGCCGTCTCCGATCCGTTCTACACGTACACCGGCACGACGCCGCTGGCATCGGTTCCACCGGGTACCGTGATCAAGACGCGTAACGTCACCTATCACGTGGCCGGCATTCCGACCGCGGTGACCGCGCAGCAATTGCTGTATCGCACCAGCAACGCGCTGAACCAGCCGGTTGTCAACGTGACCTCCGTGATCCGCAGCCCGGTCAGCAACGGCCACGCGATCTCGTACCAGTCGGCCTACGATTCGCTGAACCCGTACGACGAACCGTCGCAGGTGATCGCCGGCGATCGCGACGTGACCAAGGTCATCAACGTCGGCACGTTGCTGTACAGCGCGGAATCGATTCCGCTGTCGACGCTGCTGCTGCTCGGCTACAACATCATCGTGCCCGATACCGAGGGCCAGACGGCCGATTTCGCGGCCGGCCCCGAATACGGGATGACGACGCTCGATTCGATTCGCGCCGCGCTCAATACGCCGTCGACCGGGCTGAGTCCGTCGAGCAAGGTCGCGATGATCGGCTATTCCGGCGGCGCGATCGCGACGAACTGGGCCGCGCAACTCGCGCCGAGCTACGCGCCCGACGTCAACCGGCAGCTCGTCGGCGCGGCGGAGGGCGGTGTGCTGGTCGATCCCGCGCACAACCTGCGTTATGTCGACGGCAGCATCGTGTGGGGCGGCGTCGCCGCGGCCGCGCTGGCCGGGCTGTCGCGCGGCTACGACTTCGACCTGACGCCGTACCTCAGCGAGACGGGCGTCGCCGTGTTCAAGGACATCCAGAACCAGTCGCTCGCGTACATCCTGCCGAAGTACACGGGCCTGCGCTGGGGCACGCTGTTCAAGCCGCAATACGCGAACGACATCAACAGCATTCCGGTGTACGTCACCTATGCGAACAAGGTGAATGCGGGGCTGGCCGCGTCGCCGACGATCCCGATGTTCATCGGCCAAGGCACTGCGGGCGCGCTGGACGGCACCTTCAGCAGCCAGGTGGGCGACGGCGTGATGCTGGCATACGACGTGCGCGCGCTGGCGCAGAAGTTTTGCGCGAGCGGCACGGCGGTCACGTACTCCGAGTATCCGCTCGAACACGCGGGCGCGATCGTGCCGTGGGTGGCCGGCATGCTGCCGTGGCTCTACGATCGCTTCAACGGCAAGGCCGCGCCGAACAATTGCTGGCTGACGTCGCTGCTGCCGAGCAATTCGCTCGCGCCCGAGACGCGGCACTAGTCACGCCGCGCAATGCGGCAAACGGTCGGGCGACCCCTTTGCGGGTCGCCTTTTTTGCGTCGTTTCGACGTCGGCCGCGTGACTGCGGCCGCCACCGCCCGCATTCCCCGCCGCGACCTTCTCCGGGTGCCATAATCGAGCCTGCCCATCGTTACAGACAGACGTCCCCCGGAGAATCACCATGCAGAACCTCGACAATCCTTCCCACGATCGCGAGGTAGGCAGCGCCGACGCGACGCAGGACACCACACGCATCGACGACGTCCGCATCGGCGCCGTGCGTCCGCTGATTTCGCCCGCGCTGTTGCTCGACGAGCTGCCGGTGCCGGCCGCCACGCAGACGCTCGTCGAGGATACGCGCCGCGCGATCGGCGACATCCTGCACGGCCGCGACGACCGGCTGCTGCTCGTCGTCGGCCCGTGCTCGATCCACGATCACGACCAGGCGCTCGATTACGCACGCCGCCTGAAGGTCGCGGCCGACGCGCTGAAGGACGACCTGCTGATCACGATGCGCGTGTACTTCGAGAAGCCGCGTACGACGGTCGGCTGGAAGGGGTACATCAACGATCCGCGCCTCGACGGCAGCTTCCGCATCAACGAAGGGCTGCGCGCCGCACGGCAACTGCTGCTCGACATCAACGCGCTCGGCCTGCCGGCGTCGACCGAATTCCTCGACCTGCTGAGCCCGCAGTACATCGCCGACCTGATCGCGTGGGGCGCGATCGGCGCGCGCACCACCGAGAGCCAGAGCCATCGCCAGCTCGCGTCGGGGCTGAGCTGCCCGATCGGCTTCAAGAACGGCACCGACGGCGGCGTGCAGGTCGCGTCGGACGCGATCGTCGCCGCGGCGGCGAGCCATGCGTTCATGGGGATGACGAAGATGGGGATGGCCGCGATCTTCGAGACGCGCGGCAACGACGACGCGCACGTGATCCTGCGCGGTGGCAAGAACGGCCCGAACTACGATGCCGGGCACGTCGAGGCGAGCTGCGCGGTGCTGCGCAAGGCCGGGTTGCGCGAGCAGGTGATGGTCGACTGCTCGCATGCGAACTCGAACAAGTCGCACGAGCGGCAGATCGAGGTCGCGCAGGATCTCGCGCGGCAATTGGGGCAGGGCGAGCACCGGATCGTCGGCGTGATGGTGGAAAGCCATCTCGAAGCCGGCAGGCAGGACCTGAAGCCGGGTGTGCCGTTGCAGTATGGCGTGTCGATCACCGATGCGTGCCTGAGCTGGGCGCAGACGGAGCCGGTGCTCGACGTGCTGGCGGAGGCGGTGCGGCATCGCAGGGTGTATTCGCGGAATGCGTGATGCCGCGTGGCGGCGCGGCGGCCGCCGCGTCGTTCGATGCGCCACGAAGTTCGGGTGCCCATCTATGGGGTTGTCCTGATCGACACGCCGCGGCGCCATTTTCCCGCGCCGCGCGCTCCATCTGTCTGCACGATCATTGATCCTGATCCTGCTCGCGCCGCCAGCCCCATTGCACCCTGAACGCACGATCCGGCGAATGCCGCTACCATGAAGGACGTGTTGCACGCTGCGGCCCGGCCATGCCGGTCCGCCACGCACACATGTCATGGCGGCGCGGCCGGCCGCCACGCGACCGACGAAGAGCGGCCATCCGCGGGGCGTTCACCGATCGGCCGTCGCGTCCCGCCGCTTCGTCCCGGCATCCACAACAACCGAACCGGAGTGCAACACATATGAAGTTCTACAAGACCCTCATCGCAGCAACCGTCCTCGCCTCGAGCGTCAGCGCGCACGCGCAGATCGCGGGCGCTCAGCCGATCAGCGTGACCGTCGAGCAATCGCAGGCGCTGCTCGAAGGCTGGAGCGTGAAGAAGAGCGTGCTCGGCAAGACCGTGTACAACGACGAGAACCAGAAAGTCGGCAAGGTGCGCGACCTGATCGTCGCGCCGGACGGCTCGGTGTCCGCCGCGATCGTGTCGGCCGGCGGTTTCCTCGGCGTGGCCGCGCACGACGTCGCGGTGCCGATCGCGTCGCTCGACGTGCGCAACGGCAACATCTATCTGCCGGGTGCGACCAAGGAAGCGCTGAAGGCCACGCCGGCGTTCCAGTACGCGAAGGTGCCGTCGCCGCCGAAGCCGAAGAAGGTCGACGAAAAGCACTGATCCGCCACCTCGCGCGTCGTACGTCGTGACGGGCGACGCGCGTCCTCGCGACGGTCAGGTCGCGTCGAGGCCGCCGTCGACCGTGATTACCTGCCCCGTCATCCATGCCGCCTGCGGCGATGCGAGCGACACGATCCAGTTTGCGACGTCCGCGGGCTCGCCGCGCCGGCCAAGCGGAATGCGCGTGCGCTCCTGCGCCTTGATCGCTTCGATGTCGGTTTCCGACAGCTTCATCCGTTCCGACAGGAAGTCCGTTTCCGTCGGGCCCGCCGCGACGGCGTTCACGCGTACGCCTGCCGATGCGAGCTCGAGCGCCCAGCAGCGCGTCAGATGCTCGAGTGCGGCCTTGCTCGCCGCATAGTGCGACAACAGCGCGGCGGCCTTGTGTCCGAACGTGCTCGACACGTTGACGATGCTGCCGCGCGCCGCTTTCAGATGCGGCAGCGCGGCAGTCGCGAGCATCGACGGTCCGAGCGTATTGACGGAAAAGATCGCGCTGATCGCTTCGAAGGTAGCCGACTCCAGCGGCAGGATTGCACCGGCGCCCGCATTGTTGACCAGCACGTCGAGCCGCCCCGCCAGCGCGACCGCTTCGTCGATCGTGCGCGCGGCGTCGGCCGCATTGCCGGCATCCGCGACCACGTAGTCGATGCCCGGCGCGCTGCGCGCGGCGGCGGACAGCGCATCTTCGCGGCGCCCCGTGATGATGACGCGCGCACCTTCGCGTGCGAACGCGACGGCCGCTGCCAGCCCGATGCCGGCACCGCCGCCGGTAATGAGGACCACCTTGTTGTCGAATGACTGCATGACTTCCTCGTAAAGATGATGAGTTGAGCGTGCGTGCCGTTAGCGTTCGTGCGCATCGTCCGCCGGCGCGAGCGCCACGACGTGGCTGATCCCCTCGTGCGCCATCTTCGTATACGGACTGAAACGCTCCGTATTGCGGACCAACTCTTCCGCCACCGCGCGTTCGATGCCCGGCAGCCGCACGCGGATGTTCGCGTTCAGCATGAACAATCCGTCCACCGGATCGCGGCAGAAGTCGATCGATGCGGACACCGATGCGCCGGCGATCGACACGCCCGCCCGCGCAGCCAGCAGGCTCAGCGCGCCGTGAAAGCACGCCGCATAGCTCGCGGCGAACAGTTGCTCCGGGTTCGGGCCGTCGCCGGGGCCGCCGAGCGCGGACGGCAGGCGCAGTTCGACATCGAGGCTCCCGTCGTCGGAACGTGCGACGCCCGATGCGCGGCCGTGATCGGCCGCGCCGCCCGTGACGGTCACCGTCGTCGAGTACAGCGTCCGCGGTTCCCGTCCGCGATACCGGTCGAGCAGCGACAGCGGCGGTGGGCGCAATGGCGTCATGGCGAGCGTGATCCGGCGGCCGCGGTCACCGCGCGAGCGCGTTCTGCCGAAACCACGCGTCGAAGGTCGTCGCGCCGAGGCGCGCACCGGGCGCGGGCACGAGCGTGTCGTCCTGCAGCATCGCGCCGAAGTAGTCGGCGTCCGCATCCCGCGTCACCGTGCGGGCATCGTGCGTGGCCGACAGGAAACGCTCGACCAGATCGGCGATCCGCACACGCTCGGGGCCACCGATTTCGGCGATGCCGTTGCGCGGCGCGTCGAGCGCGAAGTCGGTCACCGCGGCCGCGACGTCGTCCGATGCGATCGGCTGGAAGTGCGCGGTGGTCAACCGGACCGTGTCGCCCTGCGCGCCAGCCTGCGCGATCGCCTCGACGAATTCGAAGAACTGCGTCGAGCGCACGATCGTGTACGGCACGCCGGCTTCGCGGATCAGGTTCTCCTGGATGATCTTGCCGCGGAAATACGCGCTCTGTTGCAGCCGGTCGGTGCCGACCACCGACAACGCGACGTGATGCCGCACGCCGGCCGCGCGCTCCGCGGCGAACAGGTTGCGCCCCGACGCCTCGAAGAACGCCTTCACGGCCGCTTCCTCGAACGACGGCGAATTCGCGAGATCGACGACGATCTCCGCGCCGGCCAGCGCGGCGTCCAGCCCCGCGCCCGTGATCGTATCGACGCCCGTCGACGGCGCGGCCGCGACGGCGTCGTGGCCGCGTGCGATCAGGTTCCTGACGACCTTGCTGCCGATCAGGCCGGTACCACCAATCACGACGATTTTCACGATTGCTCTCCTTGAACGGGCGCGCGACATGCGCGCCGCTTGAATCTGCCGAAACCGGCGCCCATCGCGTGCGCGCGATCGGGCCGGTACGTTGCCGAACGGCGCAGCGCCGTATTCGCGTGCCTGTCGAACAGCCCGCATCGTAGGCATGCCCCGCGCGATCCGGTAGAGGCCGGCAAGCCCTCACCATGTTGCCGTGCATGCATCAATCGATCGTCTCCAGCGGCGCCAGCGTCGTCATCGTGGTCAGGCACTGCAGATCGCGCGCCCGCGTCTGTTCGATCATGTAGTCGATGAACACGCGGATGCGGGTGGGCAGATGCTTGCGGCTCAGGTAGCAGAGATAGTGGCCGCCGTCGTCCGGCGCGTGCTGGCCGAGACAGCTCAGCAGCCGGCCGTCGGCGAGCAGGTCGCACACCTGGTACGCGGGCAGTTGCGCGATGCCGAGCCCGTCGAGCGCCGCGCGCACGACGAGATCGATGTCGTTGAACGTGTGATGCGCGGCGAGCTGGCGCCGCTGCGTCACCCCGTCGATCCTGAATTCCCATTCCGTGACGCGGCCCGACGCGGTGCACAGGTTGATGCAGCGATGCCGCGCGAGGTCGTCGACGTGCCGCGGCAAGCCGTGCCGGTGCGCATACGACGGCGACGCGCAGACGATCATCTGCATCGGAATCAGCCGGCGCGCGACGATCGCGCTGTCCTCCATGCGGCCGTCGCGAAACGCGACGTCGATGCGATCGGCGGAGAAATCGGCCGGGCGGTCGTTCAGCAGCAGGTCGAGCGTGATGTCCGGATACTGCGCATGAAAGTCGCGCAGCAGCGGCGCGATGACCTTGCGGCCGAAGCCCGGGGTCGAGCCGACGCGCAGGTGTCCGCTCGGCGGTCCGCTGCGCAGCTCGCGCATGTCCTCGAGCGCCTGCGCCAGATGCTCGATGCCGGGCCGGCAGTTTTCGTAGAAGAGCTCGCCTTCGCGCGTCAGCGACATGCTGCGCGTGGTGCGCTGGAACAGGCGTGCGTCGAGCCGGTCCTCGAGCCGTTGCACGTGGCGGCTGACCGACGAGCGGCCGACGCCGAGGCGATCGGCGGCGCGCGCGAAGCTGCCTTCGGTGACGACGGCGAGGAACGTGACCACGCCGGCATAGCAGGTCGAGAAGCTACGGGCGAACGGGTCGTCGGCGTCGGGGCGGCGGATGGAAGTGTCGGGCATGGAGGCGCTGGAATCGTGGTGTCCGTATGCGACTAGACGTTTCAGCGCTGCCGCCTGTGACACCGCCCGCCGCATTTTTTTAAAAAGGGTGCGGCGGCGTACGAGCCGGCTATTTTTCCGGCACGAGCACGGGCGCGCCCTGGTCCTTCAACAGCAGCACGATGAACTTCGCGGGCCGGGTGCGGCTCGCGTTGCGTCCGACCGTGTGCAGGTCGTTCGGGCCCTCGTAGAAGGTCTGGCCCGGTGTCAGCGTGACGGGCTCGCCGCCCTTCACCTGCATCACGATCGACCCTTCGACGACATAGACGAACGCGTCGGCGTGGTGGCGGTGCACCGGGTCGACCGCGCCGGGCGGATACTCGACCGAGATCATCTGCGCTTCCTTGCCCGGGTACGCGTCGAGCGGCTTCGTCATCAGCGGCGTGACGATGGCCGCGGGCGCCGCGCGAACGGCGCCGGTCGCGGCGCCCGCGACGACGAGCGCGGACGCGATCACGTGTTTCATGCGAATCATGGTGGTGGCTTCCGGTGGGCCGCCGGCCGACGGCCGGCAGCGAGAGAGGGGCGTGGCCTGCCGTCGGGCGCGGCCGTCAGGCGAGATTGGCCTTGTCGAGGCCGAACGCCTTGTCGGACGAGCCCGGCACGGTCCGGAACGCGACATTCGCGCGGTTCCAGCCGTTGATCGCCATCACTTCGAACGTCAGGTCCGACAATTCCTTCTCGGAGAGCTGGCCGCGCACGCGGTCGTAGACGTCGTCCGGCACGCCGTGCGCGGCCAGCGTCGTCAGCGCTTCGGTCCACGCGAGCGCGGCCCGCTCGCGCGGCGAGAAGAGCGTCGATTCGCGCCACGTCGCCAGATGATGCAGGCGCAGCTCGCGCTCGCCGTGGATGCGCGCTTCCTTCACGTGCATGTCGACGCAGAACGCGCAGCCATTGATCTGGGATGCCCGGAGGGACACGAGATCCCGGATCGATTCCTCGATCGCGCTGCTGCGCAGCAGGTTGCTGAGCTCGAGGAATTTCCTGAACAACTCGGGCGACTGTTGAATGTAGTTGATACGCTGCGTCATGATTTCTCCTGGCGACGAAGAGGCTGGCCCGCGCTGCGCGGGTGTCGTGGGCGGCAGGGCGCCGCGCGAAATCATCTTAGGAGGGTGTGCCGGGGCGCGGTAGCCACGCACGGGGACGCATCGTGTTGCGCGCGCTGCACCAATCCGGGCTCGGCGACGGGCGCGGCCGGCAGCGCGCGCGCCGCATGCGTCAGCCGGCGGTGCAGGCGGCCGCGATCCGCGCGAGCTTGTCGGGGTTGCGCTGCACGAGAATCCGGCCGATGCGCGTGCCGTCGGTCTCGAACGACATCGCCGCTTCGAGTTGCCCGTCGATGAAGCGCAGCATCGCCCACTGGCCGTTCAGCACGACCGGCCGCATCTCGACACCGCTGCCGCAGCGCAACCACGTCGCATAGAACAGTTGAGCGATGCGCCGGCCGCCGACCATCGGTTTCGGGAAGCTCTGGACATGGCCGCCGCCGTCGCCGATCAGCATCGCGTCTTCGGCGAGCAGCGCCTGGATCGACGGGAAGTCGCCGTGCGCGAGCGCATGCGTGAACGTCTGCAGCAGCCGACGGTGCGTTTCGTGCGGCACCGCGTGCCGCGGCTGCGTATCATCGCGCAGCCGCGCCCGGGCCCGGCTGACGAGCTGCCGGCACGCGGCTTCGCTCTTGCCGATCGCGTCGGCGATCCGGTCGTAGTCGAATTCGAAGATTTCATGCAGCAGGAAGGCCGCGCGCGCTTCCGGCGTCAGCCGTTCGAGCAACAGCAGGTACGCGACCGACACGTCGTTCGCGCGCTCCGTCATTTCCTCGGGCGTCGCGGGCGATTCGCCGAGTTCCGGCTCGGGCAGCCAGATACCCGTGTAGTGCTCGCGCCTGAGCTTCGCCGCGCGCAGGCGATCGATCGACGTGCGCGTCGTGACCGCGACGAGCCACGCCTCGGCGTTCTCGATGTCGTCGCGCGCCGCGTCGTGCCAGCGCAGCCACACGTCCTGCACGATGTCCTCGGCATCCGCGACGGAGCCGAGCATCCGGTACGCGATCTTCTGCAGGCGCGGGCGCAGCGCGTCGAAGGTTCGTGCGTCGTCGGTCGTCACAGCCACACTCCGCCGAACCCGAACGTCACGGGCCCGCTCAGGAACACGCTGCCGGCGCCGTCCCATTGAACGGTGACGTCGCCGCCGTCGCAGGTCACCCGCACGGTATCGTCGAGCAGCCCGCGCCGGATGCCGTTGACCGCCGCGCCGCATGAACACGAGCCGGAGCCGAGCGGCACGCCGCCGCCGCGTTCCCAGATACGTAGACGGATATGCGTGCGATCGATGACCTGAACGAAATGCACGTTGGTCTTCAGCGGAAACAGCGGATGCGTTTCGATCGCCGGGCCGAGCGCTTCGATGTCGAGCGCAGCGACATCGTCGACGAAGAACGTGCAATGCGGATTGCCCATGCTGCATGCGGCCGGCGCACCGGGCAGCGGCAGCACGAGCGTGTCGACGGCCTCCGAGACCGGCACGTCCTGCCAGCCGAGCCGCGGCGCGCCCATGTCGACCTTGATCAGCCCGTCCGCATCCTGCGAACAGTGCAGGTGCCCGCGATTCGTGCGCAGCACGACCGATGTCGCGCCGGTTTCCCGCATCAGCTTCCACGCGACGCCGCGCGTCGCGCTGCCGCAGGTATCGAGCGCCGAGCCGTCGGGATTCCGGAACGCGACGCGGGCGGCCGCGTCGTCGCCGTCCGAGATCACCGCGAGCTGGTTGAAGCCGATGCCGCGATGCCGATCGCCCATGCGCCGCACGAGGTCGTCGTCGACGGGATGCGCGCGATCGTGTTCCTGACCGCGCAGGTCGACGATGACGAAGTCATCGCCATTCGCGTTCAACTTCTGAAATGCGATCGGCATGAGGGTTCCGGAATGGAGGCAGGCAAATACTGTACGTGGCTCGCCGGTCGCGGGCAATCGTCGCCCGATGGTGCGCACACGCCGACGATCTACGTAATTTTACGTAGATCGTCATACGTAGTTATCCGCTTGTAAGCGGCCCCCGTCGCGCGGAATACTACGGCCCATCGCCGCGGTCTCCGCGAGGCTGCGGCACGACGCATCGACGTCACGCGGGTTCGGCCCCTCGCCGCATCCACTCAAAACACATTGGAGACCAGGAGACGCCATGAATCGGGCTTCCAGTACCCTGCTATGGATCGCGGTCGCGCTGCTCGGCGCGTTCGCATTCGGCACGATCGCACTCGCGCATGGCGAGCGCGTCAGTGCCCTCTGGATCGTGATCGCCGCAGTCTGCGTGTATCTGATCGCGTATCGCTTCTACAGCCGTTTCATCGCCAGCAAGGTCATGCAGCTCGACGGGCTGCGGATGACGCCGGCCGTCAAGTACAACGACGGCCTCGACTACGTGCCGACCAACAAGTACGTGCTGTTCGGCCATCACTTCGCCGCGATCGCCGGCGCCGGGCCGCTGGTCGGCCCCGTGCTCGCCGCGCAGATGGGCTACACGCCCGGCATGCTGTGGATTCTGGCCGGCGTCGTGTTCGCCGGCGCGGTGCAGGATTTCATCGTGCTGTTCATCTCGACGCGTCGCGACGGCCGTTCGCTCGGCGACCTCGTCAAGATGGAGCTCGGCACGGTGCCCGGCGTGATCGCGCTGTTCGGCGCGTTCCTGATCATGGTGATCATCCTCGCGGTGCTCGCGCTGATCGTCGTGAAGGCGCTGACCAATTCGCCGTGGGGCACGTTCACCGTCGCCGCGACGATTCCGATCGCGCTGTTCATGGGCATCTATACGCGCTACATCCGTCCGGGCCGCATCGGCGAAGTGTCGATCATCGGCTTCATCGGGCTGATGGCGGCGATCGCGTTCGGCCAGAACGTGGCCGCCTCGCCGACGGTTGCCGCGTGGTTCACGTTCAGCGGCACGCAGCTCACGTGGATCCTGATCGGCTACGGCTTCGTCGCATCGGTGCTGCCGGTGTGGCTGCTGCTCGCGCCGCGCGACTACCTGTCGACGTTCCTGAAGATCGGCACGATCCTCGGCCTCGCGATCGGCATCCTGGTCGTCGCACCGGAACTGAAGATGCCCGCGCTGACGAAGTTCGTCGACGGCTCGGGCCCGGTGTGGTCGGGCAACCTGTTCCCGTTCCTGTTCATCACGATCGCGTGCGGCGCGGTGTCGGGTTTCCACGCGCTGATCTCGTCGGGCACGACGCCGAAGCTGATCGACAACGAAACCAACGCGCGCTTCATCGGTTACGGCGCGATGCTGATGGAATCGTTCGTCGCGATCATGGCGCTGGTCGCCGCGTGCGTGATCGAACCGGGCATCTACTTCGCGATGAACGCGCCGGCCGCCGTGCTCGGCTCGACGCCGGAAGCGGTCGCGAACACCGTCACGCAATGGGGCTTCGTGCTGACGCCCGACATGCTGACGCAGACCGCCAAGGCCGTCGGCGAAACGACGATCATCGCGCGTGCGGGCGGCGCGCCGACGCTGGCCGTCGGCATGGCGCACATCCTGCACCAGGTGATCGGCGGCGAAGCGATGATGGCGTTCTGGTATCACTTCGCGATCCTGTTCGAGGCGCTGTTCATCCTGACGGCCGTCGACGCGGGCACGCGTGCGGGCCGCTTCATGCTGCAGGATCTGCTCGGCACGTTCCACCCGGCGCTCAAGCGCACCGAGTCGCTGCCCGCGAACCTCGTCGCCACCGCGCTGTGCGTGGCCGCGTGGGGCTACTTCCTGTACCAGGGCGTGGTCGATCCGCTCGGCGGCATCAACACGCTGTGGCCGCTGTTCGGCATCTCGAACCAGATGCTCGCCGCGATCGCGCTGGTGCTCGGCACCGTCGTGCTGTTCAAGATGAAGCGCGAGCGCTATGCGTGGGTCACGATGGTGCCGACCGCATGGCTCTTGATCTGCACGCTGACGGCCGGCTGGCAGAAGATTTTCGACGCGAACCCGAAGGTCAGCTTCCTCGCGCACGCCGCGAAGCTGCAGGCCGCGGTGGACGAAGGCAAGGTGCTCGCACCGGCGAAGTCGATCGCGCAGATGAAACGGATCATCTTCAACGACTACATCGACGCGGCGCTGGCCGGGCTGTTCATCTTCGTCGTCGTGGCGATCGCGGTGTACGGCGTGATCGCCGTGCTGCGCGCGCGCCGCGAGTCGAAGCCGACCGTGCGCGAGACGCCGTACGAAGCGATGCCGGCCGCGCAGGCGCTCGGCAGCGGACGTTGAGGAGAAGCCGCGATGTTCAGCGATCTTGGCAGCGACCTGCGCAGCGCGGGGCGTTACCTCGGGCAGGCGTTGCGGCTGATGGTCGGCCTGCCCGACTACGACACCTACGTCGCGCACATGCGCGAAACCCATCCGGACCGCGAACCGATGACGTACGAGGAATTCTTCCGCGAGCGTCAGAATGCGCGGTACGGGTCGGGAGCGGGGAAATGTTGCTGAACCGGGCCGTTGCAATGACCTGACGAATCAGCCCGGTATCGAAACGAAAGCGCCGCGACGGATGTCGCGGCGCTTGTTCTTTGGCGGGCCGGCGGCGCGCATCGCATGGTGCTCGCGTGCCGTTTGCCCGGGCGCAGCGCGGCGGCGTCCGGCCGCCGGTATCATTGGGGCACTTTCTTTTCCCGATGGACCGCAGGAGAACACGTCGTGCATGTCGGTGAGCGTTTCAACAGCATTTCCCATCTCGTCGGCGCGGTGCTGTCGGTGGCGGGCCTCGTCGCGCTGGTGACGATGGGCGCGCTCGAAGGCGATCCGTACAAGGTGGTGAGCTTCAGCGTGTACGGCGCGATGCTGATCCTGCTCTACGCGATCTCGACCGCGTATCACAGCGTGCGCAACCCGCGCCTGAAGGCGATCCTGCAGAAATGCGACCATGCGGCGATCTATCTGCTGATCGCCGGCAGCTATACGCCGTTTACGCTCGTCACGCTGCGCGGCCCGTGGGGCTGGTCGCTGTTCGGCGTGAGCTGGGGGCTCGCCGTGTTCGGCATCGTGCAGGAACTCACGCTCGGGCGCCGCACGCGCCTGCTGTCGATGATCCTCTACGTGCTGATGGGCTGGCTCGCGCTCGTCGCCGTGCGTCCGCTGATCCATGCGCTGCCGCCGATCGGCACCGCGTGGCTCGTGGCCGGCGGCGTGATCTACAGCGCGGGGATCTACTTCTTCATCAACGACGAACGCATTCGCCACGGGCACGGCATCTGGCACCTTTTCGTGCTGGCCGGCAGCCTGTGCCAGTTCGTCAGTGTCGCGATGTATGTCGCGTGAGCGGCACGGGGCGTCGAGCGGGTGACGCCCCGTGCGTGGCGCGTCGGCCGGAGTAGGCGCTACCGGCGCGCGGCGCCGCGCAGCGCGCTGAACCCGACCCATCCCCAGTACACGCGATGATGCGCGATCAGCCCGTCGCGCAGGTCCATCACTTCGACGAGATCCACCTGATCGCCGTCCGGCGTTGCGCGCGGGTATTCCCAGACGAGCTGGCGGCCGTTCGAGAAGAACAGCCCGGTTCGGTACCAGCGCCCGAGCTTGTTGTCCGGATTGCGCAGGCCGGCCGCGAAGAATGCGCCGATCGCGGCCTTGCCGTGCAGCACGCCCGAGCCGTGCGCGGGCTGCGTGGCGACGACGAGCGGGGTTTCGAGCACCGCGTCGTCGGCATACAGCGACATCAGCGCGTCGAGGTCGCGCGCGACGACGGCGGCGTGCCAGTCTTCATGGATGCGCCGGGCGTCGGCATCGGTGTCTGCGGGTGTCATGGCGGGTTTCCGGAAGTCGATCACGGAAACCACTGTACGGGCGTACCGTCGCGAGACGTTTCACGTCGACCCGAAACGTGGATGCCCCGCCGCGGCGAACGCGGTCGGACGTCGGCCCTTAGCCGGCCAGCGCGTCGAGATTCAGCACATACGACTTGCCGATCCACACCGCGCAATCGCGATGGTCGCGCAGTTCGTCGTGCGTATTCGGATGGAGGAAGATGTCGAGCGCGCCGTGGTTCAGCACGAGCCACGGCACGATGTCGTCGAATCGGGCGGCGTCGAACGCGATCTGGTACGACCAGGCCGGATGCGGGCCGACGAGGCGTTCGTGAAAGCGGCCGAGTTCGATGACCGCACCGAACCGCGCGTCGACGACCTGGCGAAACGCCCAGGCCGCGTCGCGGCTCGCCGCATCGAAATAGACGTGCGCGTGCCAGCTGTCGATGGCGGTAGTGTCGAGGGCAGCCATGGAAAGACTCGATTAAAAAGGGGAATGCTGGAGATGCCGTGCGAAACGGCCGATGCGTGATTATCGCGCGTCCTTGCTGTTTGCGTCGTGTCTCAATCCGGAAAACCGATGCGGATGATTTGTCCTGCATCAGAAGAATCGGCCGGTCCGATCAAATCGCTTTGGCGGTATCCGCGTGCGCGATATCACGCCGGAGCCTTGCGGGCAGGCGCGCCGGCCGGCATCGCACCGGCAACACGCCATTTCGGAAATTGAAAGAGCCGGGGCGAGTACCCACCGGATCGTCGGTAGAAATCCGATCAGGTCATTGAATGAAATAAAGAAATTCCATGCCGGCGGGATTCGCGAACGACGCGGTGCGCACGCCGAATGCCGTACCTGAAAATAACAATTGCGGATTCGGCTATTCAAGCGGGATGCGGCCCGACATACGATGATTTCAACGCATCGATGATGGATCGATGCGGGGACAACCATCTGGAGGCCATTATGCGATCCCTCGTTCCCGTTGCTGTTCTTTCCTGCGCACTCGTTGCGCTGCCTGCCGTCGCCTTTGCGCAGTCGATTGGTGCCGGCGACATCCCGCATGCCGCGCCGTTGACCTGGTCGGCGGCGCGTGCCGAAACCGATGTGCAGCTGATGCAGATGACGCGTGCCGGCTATCGCGCGACGACGGCCGGCAACCAGAACTATCCGCTCGCGATGCAGCGTGCGCTCGAGCGCGTGTACAACCCGATGCCCGACCGGTGGCCCGACGAGAAGGCCGCGATGCAGGCGCGGGCGGCCCGCGAGGCGCAGACCGGCCATCCGGTGAAGGCGTTCTTCGTGAAAACCGCGTATTACCTGAAGGGCGAGAACACGTTTTGATGCAGGAGACGAACATGGCATGCCCCAACCGATTGTCCGGCGTGTGGCGTGCGCCGGCGATACGCAGGCTGCCGGAAGCGGGCGCGACGCGACGGCGCGCAGATATGCACGGCATGCGACGCCGGGCGAACACCCTGTGCGACGCGGGCCGCGGCGCCGTCGTGTGCCGTAGCGCGTGGCCGGGCGTGGGAGAGGACGACGCGTCCGCGAGCGAGGGCGAATCATGAAGGCTGCCCGAAAAGGCCGCCGCCATCCGCCTTTGACGCGCGAATGGCTGCTGCCGCTGCCGCCCGCGCATGCCCGCGACATCTCGCTGAAATGCCACATGGCGCTGGTCGCGCTGCGCGGCGAGCACGGTAGCGAAACGCTGCTGATGCGGCTGCGCACGAGCGTGTATCTGGTGTTCCTCGCGCTCGACGATGCGGTCTCTCCCGACGCGACCATCGACCTGTGCGTCGACGCGGAGCGCGTGCTGGACGCGAGCGTGGCGCGCGCCGTGCAAAGCGGTGCATGGGCGCTGCACGACGACGAATGCGCGGTGCTCGAACGCGTGCTCACCGCGAACGACGCGTGCGTCGCGACGCTCACGCGGCATCGGCTGGCGGAGCTGTGGCGTCATGTGTGCACGTTCGCTTCTGCCGAACAGCCGGGGCTGGTCGCGCAGGCCGCGGCGAAGATGCGGGAGCCGGCCGTTCTGCATTGAGGGGCTGCCACGGGCCGTGTTTCATACGCGTCCCATTCCATCGCGCGGCCGCGCGCCGTCTAATGACTTGACTGGAACCCGGCGTGGCCGGGCGACGAGGATCCATCCTCGCGTTTGCGGCGATCATGCGTGTCGACGCGAACGCATTCGATTCGGTCAGGAGGAGCGATGGCGCTATACAGGAGCGGCGGCTACTTCACGTGCGGAAGTGGCCGCGCATTCAGCGAGAATCTGCCGCCGGGCAGCAAGGTGACGGTGGCGGGCATCTATCGATGCACCGTATGCGGCGACGAAATCGGCATTGCGAAATCACAGACGTTGTCGTCAGAGGAAGCGCATCCGCACGATCTCGATCCGCCGTCCGACCCGCTGCTCGATCCGGGACCGACCGCCTGGCAACTGATCGCCGCGGCGGAGTCGCGAAGCTAGGCAACCGACGTGCGCCTTCGCACGCAGGGCGCAAGCGCTGCGCGTCACACGGCGTCCGTCAAAACGAAAAGCGCCACGGAGCGAATGAGCTCCGTGGCGCTTTTTCGATTCCAGCCGCGACGAAGGCGTGAACATTCCCGCGGCGCGACGCGCGGCTTAAGCGGCCGTTGCCGACTTCGCCGGCTTCTGCAGCTTGCCCTTGCCGGCGCGCTGGATTTCCTCGAGCTTGATCTCGACGTGGCGCGAGAACACGTACTCGGCCGGACGCTGCTTCGCGATCGAGATGTCCGGTGCGAACGGGCCGTCGGTCTTGATGCCCTTGCGGCTCACGCGCAGCGCCTTCAGCGGGTTCGAGATCGTGTCCATCACGGCCGTCGCCTCGAAGCCGCAGTGGACCATGCAGTCCGCGCACTTCTCGTAGTTGCCGACGCCGTAGTTGTCCCACTCGGTCGTTTCCATCAGTTCCTTGAAGGTCTTCACGTAACCTTCGCCGACCAGGTAGCACGGCTTCTGCCAGCCGAACACCGTACGCGCCGGGTTGCCCCACGGCGTGCACTTGTACGTCTGGTTGCCGGCCAGGAAGTCGAGGAACAGCGACGACTGGCTGAACGACCAGCGCTTGCCGCCTTCGCCGCGCTTCAGGATTTCGCGGAACAGGTTCTTCGTCTTGTCGCGGTTCAGGAAGTGCTGCTGGTCCGGCGCGCGCTCGTACGCGTAGCCCGGCGACACGGTGATGCCGTCGACGCCGATCGGGCCCAGCGTGTCGAAGAACTTCGCGACGCGCTCGGGGATCGCATCGTTGAACAGCGTGCAGTTGATGTTCACGCGGAAGCCGCGGCGCTTCGCTTCCTTGATCGCCGCGACCGCCTTGTCGTACACGCCTTCCTGCGACACGGAATGGTCGTGCATGTCCTTGTCGCCGTCGAGGTGGACCGACCAGACGAAATACGGGCTCGGCTGGTAGTCGTCCATCTTCTTTTCCATCAGCAGCGCGTTCGTGCACAGGTACACGAACTTCTTGCGCTTCATGATGCCCTTGACGATTTCCGGCATCTCCTTGTGGAGCAGCGGCTCGCCGCCGGCGATCGACACGACGGGCGCGCCGCACTCGTCGACGGCCTGCAGGCATTCCTCGACGGACAGGCGCTGGTTCAGGATCGGATCCGGATAATCGATCTTGCCGCAGCCGTTGCACGCGAGGTTGCAGCGGAACAGCGGCTCGAGCATCAGCGCGAGCGGATAGCGTTTGTTGCCGGACAGGTGCTGGCGCACGATGTAGGCGCCGACACGGACTTGCTGGAGCAGCGGAATAGACAAGGGATGTCCTCCTTAAACTTCGCGGGCGACAGCTTGCGTGAGCTTCGCCGGCAACTTGAATTCGACTTTTTCTTCACGGCCCGCCATCGTCGCGACATCGACGGGCCCCAGCGCGCGCAGCGCGCCGATTACATCCTCGACCATTTCTTCGGGCGCCGACGCGCCGGCGGTCAGGCCGACCGTCTGCACGCCCGCGAACCATTCGGCCTTCACTTCCGAGCCGTCGGCGACGAGATAGCTCGGCACACCGCTTTCGGTGCCGATCTCGCGCAGGCGGTTCGAGTTCGAACTGTTCGTCGCACCGACGACGAGCAGCACGTCAACCTGTTCGCTCAGCTCGCGCACGGCGGCCTGGCGATTCTGCGTGGCATAGCAGATGTCGCGCGTATCCGGGCCGACGATGTCGGTGAACCGGCGCTGCAGCGCTTCGATGATGCCGCGCGTGTCGTCGACCGACAGCGTGGTCTGCGTGATGTACGCGACCGGCGTATCGACGGGCAACGTCAGCGTATCGACTTCTGCTTCGCTCTGCACGAGGATCACCTCGGCCGGAATCTGGCCGATCGTGCCCTCGACTTCCGGGTGGCCCGCGTGGCCGATCAGGATCAGCCGGCGGCCCGCCGCGACGTACTGGCGCCCCTGCACGTGCACTTTCGTGACGAGCGGGCAGGTCGCGTCGAGCACGTCGAGCCCGCGCGTCTGCGCGTCGCGCTCGACCGTCTGGGCGACACCGTGCGCGCTGAAGATCGCGACAGCGCCGTGCGGCACCTCGTCGAGCTCCTCAACGAATCGTGCCCCTTTATTACGCAGATTTTCGACGACATGCCGGTTATGCACGATCTCGTGACGCACATAGACCGGCGCACCGTGCTGTTGCAGCGCGCGATCGACGATCTCGATCGCACGGACAACCCCCGCACAGAAGCCGCGGGGCTGGGCAAGGATGACTCGCATAGGTGAGCGAACTCCGACGACAGACGCCGGGGTTCGAGGCGCTGACACGCGCTTGCTCGCCCCGGCTTGATGTTATGAAGGCAGGAACGAACCGGCCGGCCAGGCCCCGGAACCCCGAATTAATCGCGCATTTTAACCCTATCGGGCCGTCCGTGCTTTGGTGCTGTGCCGGCACCGTTGCAATTGTGGGAGAGCCGCGTCGGCGCTGGCGCGCGCGGAACCCGGTAAACTGCGCGGTTTCGCCGGCGGCCGCTCCGGCTGCCCGCCATCGCGCTCATTTCAAGGCCATTCGATGACCGTCGATTCTTACGCGTATTGCCCTTCCGCTCGCGGGGTTTCGGGTGTTTTGTTCCCGACCCCTATTTATGCCGAACCCGCCGGCGCCCGGCAGGAGGCAGGCCGATGATGCTGGCGATCGCTTTCCTCGTGTCCGGCCTGTCGCTGGTGATCTGGATCGTGCTGCTCGTCGCGCGCGGCGGCTTCTGGCGCGCGCAGCCCGCGCGGCCGCTGCCGCCGGAAGCCCGCGGCGCGGCGGCCGACGCCGGCTGGCCGGCCGTCGTTGCGGTCGTGCCGGCGCGCAACGAAGCCGACGTGATCGCCCGCGCGGCGACGTCGCTGCTCGAGCAGGACTATCCGGGCGACTTCCATCTGATCATCGTCGACGACCACAGCGACGACGGTACCGCCGACGCGGCCCGCGCGGCCGCGCTCGCGATCAACCGTGCCGACCGGCTGACGGTGCTGAGCGCGAAGCCGTTGCCGGCCGGCTGGTCCGGCAAGGTGTGGGCGCAGTCGCAGGGGATCGCGGCGGTGCGGACGCTCGGCCTGCCGGCCGATTACCTGTTGCTGACGGATGCCGACATCGGCCATCCGCCCGACGCCGTCGCGCAGCTCGTCACGCGCGCGCAGGCCGAGCAGCGCGATCTCGTGTCGCTGATGGTGCGGCTGCGCTGCGACTCGTTCTGGGAAAAGGCGCTGATTCCGGCGTTCGTGTTCTTCTTCGCGAAGCTGTATCCGTTCTCGTGGATCAACAACCCGCGCAACCGGACGGCCGGCGCCGCCGGCGGCTGCATGCTCGTGAAGCGCACGGCGCTCGAGGAAGCGGGCGGCATCGAATCGATTCGCGGCGCGCTGATCGACGACTGCAGCCTCGCCGCGCAGATCAAGCATCGCGGCAGCGGCCGCCATCCGATCCGGCTCGATCTCGCCGATCGCAGCGTGTCGCTGCGCCCGTACGACAGCTGGCGCGACATCTGGAACATGATCGCGCGCACCGCGTTCACGCAGCTGCACTACTCGCCGCTGCTGCTGGCCGGCACGCTGCTCGGGATGACGATCATCTATCTGGTGCCGCCCGTCGTCGCGCTCGCCTACGGCGCGCGTGCGTGGCCGGCCTGGCTCGCGTGGGCGTCGATGTGCGCCGCGTATGCGCCGATGCTGCGCTACTACCGGCGCTCGCCGCTGTGGGCGCCCGCGCTGCCGCTCGTCGCGCTGTTCTACGTCGGCGCGACGTTCGCGTCCGCGTGGCGTTACTGGCGTGGCAAGGGCGGGCAATGGAAGGCGCGCGTGCAGGCGCCGGTGGATCGCTGACGCCGAGTGTGCCCCGGGAGGCATGCCTCCCGGCAGCCGGAAAGCAAACAGCCCGATCGGTGCGAACCGGTCGGGCTGTTTCGTTTTCGGCGGTGTCGTGTGCCGATGCCGAGTGCTTACCGCTGAGTCAGCATCATGTACATCTGGACCACGACGTCCGGCGAGAACGTAAACGGCACCCAGCCGTAGCCCGTGTGACGGGCGACCAGCAGGCGGTCGCCGTTCGACTGCTTCTGCACGGCCATCATCGGGTTCTTCGTCGTCACGAAACGCCAGCCGGCCGGAATGCCGGGCGGCGGCTCCGGCTGCATCGACGCACGCGCGTGCGCGAGTTCCTCGATCAGTTGGCCCAGTTGTTCCGGATGCAGCGTGATCGACTGGCCGTTGATGGTCAGCGTGAGTTCGTTCTGGGACGGGCGCGCGACGTGCAGCGTCGCCTTGTCGGCCGGTGCGGCAGCGGTGTCGGGTGCAGCCGCGGAGTCGGCTTGCGCCGCCGGGACGATCGCGGTTTCGGCGTCGACGGCCGCAGTCGACACCGCGGCAGCGTCGGACCCAACCGGTGCGGTTGCGTGTACGGCCGGCTCCGCTGCCGGCGTGTCCGCCGGTGCCGGCTCGACGGCTTCGGCCGTCACCGCCGTGGCTGCGACCGCACTCGTCGCGGCTTCCTTGACAACGGCCTCGACCAGGGCTTCGGCGTCGGCGATGGCCTTCGCGTGGTGCTGCGCGGCCGCTTCGGCCTGGGCGATCGCTTCGGTATGGCGCTGCGTGATGGCTTCGGCTTCGGCGGTCGCTTCGGCGTGGCGTTGCGCGGCGGCTTCGGCCTGGGCAATCGCTTCGGCGTGACGCTGCGTGATGGCTTCGGCCTCCGCGGTGGCTTCGGCGTGACGCCGGGCGGCGGCCTGCGTGTCGGCGAGTGCCTGCGTGTGACGCTGGGCGAGCGCCTCGGCCTCGGCGATCGCGGCCATGTGGCGCTGCGCGGCGGCCTCGGCTTCGGCGGTCGCTTCCGCATGGCGCTTCGCGGCGGCTTCGGCTTCGGCGGTCGCCGCGGCATGACGTTGCGCGGCCGCTTCGGCTTCGGTCGCGGCGGCGTGATGACGCTGCGCGGCGGCCTCGGCTTCGGCGATCGCCGCCGCGTGGCGCTGCGATGCGGCTTCGGCATCCGCGTGACGTTGCGCGAGCGCTTCGGTCAGCGCGGTGGCTTCCGCATGGCGTTGCGACGCGGCTTCGGCTTGCGTGGCGGCATCCGTATGACGTTGGGCGGCCGCTTCGGCGGCGGCGGTGGCGTCGGCATGGCGCCGCTGCGCGGCTTCGGCATCGGCGGCAGCGGCCGTGTGGCGCTGCGCGGCGGCCTGCGCTTCGGCCTCCGCCGCCGCGTGACGCTCGGCCGCGGCCCGGGCTTCCGCTGCCGCGGCGCGCGCGAACGCTTCCGCGCTGCGTGCCGCCTGCTGCGCGGCGTGGTGATCGTGGAGGAGCTGATCGACGCCCGTGGCGAGCGAAGCGATCTGATCGTTCAGGTTCATGCGTGTCTTCTCTGCGTAAGACCCGCGATTTTAACCGCTGCGCCGATGCCGGTCCGCGCGCGACGTGTAACAAAGTGCGCAAAGCGGCGCGACGTGCGCCGCTTTGTGTTACTTGAGGTAGCCCGCCGAGCCGAACCAGTCCAGCGCATCGCGCAGCCCTTCGCGATACGGGCGCGCACGGTAGCCGAGTTCGCGCTCGGCCTTCGCGGACGTGAAATACATCTTGTTCTTCGACATCCGCAGCCCGTCGACGGTGACGAACGGCTCCTTTTTCGTGAACTTCGCGATCGCTTCGGCGCCGACCGCGAGCGGGTACAGCGGCCAGCGCGGCAGCGCGATCGTCGGCGCCTTGCGGCCGGTCATCTGCGCGATGTCCGCGAGCATCTGCTGCAGCGGCAGGTTCTCGCCGCCGAGGATGTAGCGCTCGCCGATCCGGCCGCGCTCGAGCGCGAGGAAGTGGCCGTGCGCGACGTCGTCGACGTGCACGAGGTTCAGCCCCGTATCGACGAACGCGGGAATCTTGCCGAGCGCGGCCTCGACGATGATGCGGCCGGTCGGCGTCGGCTTCACGTCGCGCGGGCCGATCGGCGTCGACGGATTGACGATCACGGCGGGCAGCCCTTCGTCGGCGATCATCCGTTCGACCGCGCGCTCCGCGAGCACCTTGCTGCGCTTGTAGACGCCGATCGCCTGCTCGGCCGTGAGCGGCCGGTTCTCGTCGGACGGGTCGCCCGCGCTCGTCACCTTCAGCGTCGCGACGCTGCTCGTGTAGACGATCCGCTCGACGCCTTCCGCGCGGGCCGCGCGCATCGTCGCGACCGCGCCTTCGAGGTTCGCGCGCTCGATCTCGTCGGGATCGGGCGCCCACAGCCGGTAGTCGGCCGCGACGTGCAGCAGGTAGCGCACGCCGCGCAGCGCGGCGCGCATCGACGCCTCGTCGCGCATGTCGCCGGTGACGATCTCGGCATCGAGATCCGCGACGTTCGTGCGCGGGCTGGTGGGGCGCACGAGCACGCGCACCGCATAGCCTTTCTGCTGCGCGATGCGCGCGACGGCCGAGCCGACGAAACCGGACGCGCCGGTGACGAGAACGAGATCGCGGGAGGTATCAGTCATGCGTTTCCTTCAGGGCCGCGCGGGCGGCGCGGCGGTTGGGCATCGGCGAGATTGTACGTGGTCGGCGTGCGCGGCGACGCCCGGCCGGCGCGTGTGCGAAGCGGCCGACGCGACTACAATGCCGGGCTTGAATGCAACGGGAGGGCGACGCGATGAGCCGCAATGAACTGGACGAACGGATCGAGACCTACTACGTGCGGGTGCGCGGCGTCGTGCAGGGCGTCGGCTTTCGTCATGCGACGGTGCGCGAGGCGCATGCGCTGAAGCTGCGCGGCTGGGTCGCGAATCTGGAGGACGGCACCGTCGAGGCGATGATCCAGGGCCCCGGCGCGCAAATCGACCGGATGCTCGCGTGGCTGCGTCACGGGCCGCCCGCCGCGCGCGTGACCGAGGTGACGTTCGAGGAACGCCGGACCGAGAAGCGCTTCGAACGCTTCCAGCAGCAGTAAAAGACACAAAACGATCATGACGGGGTATCCGGAAGCCGGGCGCGGTCTCACGCTGTCGGTGATGGCGTCGACGCTGTTCGCGCTGATGTCGGCTTACGCGAAACTGCTCGCGCCGCTCACCGGGCTCGACATTTTCGCGTGGCGCATCGTGTGGACCGCCCCGGGCGCGCTCGCGCTGATCGCGCTGCGCGGCCGCTGGCCGGCGCTCGTCGAGCTGGCGCGGCGCAGTGCGCGCGACTGGCGCCTGCTGATCGCGCTGCCGGCGAGCGCGGCGCTGCTCGGCGTGCAGCTGTGGCTGTTCCTGTGGGCGCCGCTGCACGGCCGCATGCTCGAAGTGTCGCTCGGCTATTTCCTGCTGCCGCTGACGATGGTGCTCGTCGGCCGCTTCTACTATCACGAACGGCTCGACCCGCTGCAATGGGCGGCGGTCGCGTGCGCGGCGCTCGGCGTCGCGCACGAGGTGTGGGCGACGCGCGCGTTCGCGTGGCCGACGCTGGTCGTCGCGCTCGGCTATCCGCCGTATTTCGTGCTGCGTCGGCGGATCAACGCCGATTCATTGGCCGCCTTCGCGGTCGAGATCGTGCTGCTGTGCCCGATCGCGTTCGCGATGGTCGCGACGAGCGCGACGCAGGTCGCCGGCCAGCCGCTGCTGTGGGCCGCGCTGCTGCCGGGGCTCGGCATCCTCAGCACGCTCGCGCTCGCGAGCTACCTGAAGGCGAGCCGGATGCTGCCGATGGCGCTGTTCGGGATTCTCGGCTACGTCGAGCCCGTGCTGCTCGTCGTGGTGTCGCTGCTGCTGCTCGGCGAGACGCTGAGCGTCGCGCAGCTCGCGACGTACGGGCCGATCTGGGTCGCCGTCGCGCTGACCGCCTGGCACAGCGCGATGCTGATGCGGCGCTTGCCCGCGCGCGGATAACCGCCTCGTCGCGATGCGCCGGCCGTGCGGAACGTGCCGCGCATCGCGCTTCATCCGAGCGTCGAGCACCGCGCGTCGCGCTGCCGACTTCCGCTCACTCCCGCCGAATCCCTCGATCCTGACCGCCAACTGGCGACGCGCTGACGCGAATCTGGCGGCGCTGTCTGCTTCGCCGCGCAACGCTCGCGCTTGTAATCGAACAGAAGATTCGGTTGCACTTTGTTACTTAGGGTCTCCCCTGATCGGCTACTAGACTGGCCTGACCGACTTCCCTTCGTATGCAGCTTTGCCATGAACGGTCATCTCCGCGCCTGGCCAGCCGGATTGGCGCGATGCGGGCATACGCGCATCGCCGCTGATCGCGCTCGCCGTCTCTCTCCCGATCCTTTCCCCGGTGCGTGCCGCACCGCCGTCGTGCAGGTGCGCTCATGTCGTTGAGCCCGCCGCGTTCCGCCATGGTGCAGCCGTCGCGCAGCGGCCGTTTGATCGAAGTCGACTTCTTTCGCGGGCTCGTGCTGTTGATGATCGTCGTCGATCACATTGGCGCGAGCGTGTTGTCGCGCGTGACGCTGCACGCATTCGCGCTGTGCGATGCGGCCGAGGTGTTCGTGTTCCTCGGCGGCTTCGCGACCGCGAGCGCATATGGCGCGATCGCCGAGCGACACGGCGCGCGCGCCGCGCAGCAGCGGTTCGTGCGGCGCGCGATGCAGATCTACCGCGCGTTTCTCGCGACGTCGACGCTGATGCTCGTCGTGTCGGCCGTGCTCGATCACTTCGGCATCGACGCGCCGAACCTCGCGCTCGACGACGTCAGCGTGATGCTCGCGTCGCCGCTCACGGGTCTCGCCGAACTGTTGACGTTCCAGCGCCAGCCGTATCTCGCGTCGGTGCTGCCGATGTACGTGCTGTTCGCGCTCGCGTCGCCGGTGCTGGTGCCGTTCGCGCGGCGCCATCCGTGGCTGCTCGTCGCGATCTGCGCCGCGTCGTGGCTCGCCGCGGGCTGGCTCGGCCCGGAACTGCTGGACACCGACGGCTTCCGCTGGAGCTTCAACCCGTTCGCGTGGCAACTGATGTTCGTCGCCGGCGTGCTCGCGCGCTGCCAGCCGTTCTACCGGCGCGTCGCACTCGGTCGCTGGGGTGCCGCGGCGACCGGGCTCGCGTGCGCGATCGTGCTCGGCTGCGCGAGCTACAAGCTGTTCTCGGGGCTGCCGGTGCCCGAAGGCGTGCTCAAGCGCGATCTCGCGCTGCCGCGCGTCGTGAGCTTCGCGGCCGTCGCGTGGCTGATGGCCGATTGCGTGCGCTTCGGCTGGATCGCGCGGATCGCGCAGGGCGTACGGCCCGTCGTGGCGGTCGGCCAGCGCGGGCTGATCTGCTTCGTCGCGGGCGCGGCGATCTCGCTCGTGATCGATTCGCTGCTGCATCCGGTCGTGCACGACGCCGATCTGCGGCATGTCGGCGTGGGCCTCGTCGCCGACGCGTGCGCGGTCGGGCTGATGATGGCGGTGGCGGGTTCGGGGACGTGGATCGCGCGATGGCGCGGCGCGGCGGCGTAGGCGCGCGCAAGAAGGGTGCGGCGCGGCAGGCGCCGCGCGGCGTCAGTGAGGTGAGCCGATACGGGAGCAGGGCGTGGCGGTGGCGTCGTCGGATTCGGCGTCGTCGCGTTCGTCCTGCGCCGGCTCGTCGCGCTCCGCGAGCACTGCGTCGGCTTCGGCCGCGGCCCGGGCGGCGCGCATCGCGGTGCAGCGCTGCGCGTGCCGGATGTCCGACAGGATCCTCAAAAGCCGCGTTGTCTTGCTTTTCATCGTGTTCTCCCGCCAGTGCGCATCTCGCGACGCGGATGCGTTGTCTGCAACCAGTGTAGGACGCGTTCGCGTTTCTGGCGGGAGAATGTGGCGTGCACGCCGCACGCCGAGGGATAGTACTTACTGCGCGGCGGCCGCTGCTTGCGCCTGCAACGCTTCTTCGCGGCGCTCTTCGGTGCAGCGCTGATGCTGGCGCGACAGGCGGTTCATCAGCGGCAGCAGCAGCAGCGCGAGCAGCATGCCGATCGCCGCGAGCCAGCCGAGCTTCTCGAACAGCGACAGGTAGAGCGGCAGCGACTCGGTGGCCGGCAGTTCGTGCGACGGCATCTGCGCGAAGTTCGCGACGACGCTGCCCAGATACTGCGACACGCCCGTCGCGACGAAATACGCACCCATCATGAAGCCGCTCATGCGCGCCGGCACGTAGCGGGCGATCATCGCGAGGCCGAGGCCGCTCACCAGCAGTTCGCCGAGCGAGTACAGGCCGTAACCCCACACCATGAACCATGACGACACGCGACCGTCGACCGCGTAGCGGCCGCTGATCGTGAACACCAGGTAGCCGGCGGCGACCGCGCCGAAACCGAGCGCGTACTTCGCGGCGACCGGCAGGTCGCGCCCGCCCTTCGCGACGGCGTTGTAGACCCACACGAGCACCGGGCTCAGCAGCATGATCCAGATCGGGTTCAGCGCCTGGAACTGCGCGGCGCTCCACGTGAACAGCGTCGTGCCGAACAGCATGAAGCGCGGGTCGACGTTGCGCAGCGCGAACAGCGTCAGCGACGTCGACATCTGCACGTAGAAGATGAAGAACAGGATCACCTGGCCGATCAGCACGAGCGCCGCGATCAGGCCCGCGCGCTCCGAGCGCTCCGACTTCGCGATCATGTACGCGAAGATCGCGAGGATCGCGAATGCGGCCGTCCACACGCTGGCGACCGCGAGCTGCTTGTGCTGCAGCACGTACAGCGTGATCAGTGCGAGCGCGACGCCGCCGGCCGCGACCGCGCCGAGGCGCTTCCAGCGGATCGGCTCGTCGTCCGGCTGCGAGCCGACGTGCGCGAGCGTGCGGTGCATCAGCATGAAGTTGAGGATCGCGAGCAGCATGCCGCCGCAGCAGACCGCGAACGCGGTGTGCCAGCCCCAGTGATCCTTGATCCACGGCGTCGCGAGCATCGACACCGTCGAGCCGATGTTGACCGCCATGTAGTAGATCGTGAACGCGCTGTCGATGCGCGCGTCGTCGCCTTCGTAGATGCGGCGCACGAGGTTCGCCGCGTTGGCCTTGAACAGGCCGTTGCCGACGACGATCACGCCGAGCGACGCGTACATGTACGCGAGGTGATCGTTCGGCACCGCGAGCATCAGGTAGCCGGCGCACAGCACGGACGCGCCGATGATCATCGTGCGGCGGGCGCCGAGCACCTTGTCGCCGATCCAGCCGCCGATCGACGGCGCGGCGTAGACGAGTGCGGTGAACGCACCCCAGGTCAGGTTCGCGTGGCTGTCGGTGAAGCCGAGCCGGTCGACCATGAAGAGGACCAGGAGCGCGGCCATGCCGTAGTAGCCGAAGCGCTCCCACATTTCGATGAGGAAGACCGTCGTAAACGATCGGGTCTGTGAAACAGGTGCGTGCATCATCAATCTCGTTTGAAACGGACGGCGCGGATCGCGCGTCGCCTTGGGGGTCGAACTGGCGCCGGAGCACTGAGGCCGGGTAGGCTTGCGTCGGCGATGGAGCAGTCGGGCGGTTAGCCCGGGCCGGGGTCGGACTCCGCGCCGAAAGGCGGAGCGCGGCCCCGACCGGCGCGCGAATGGTAACGTTTGCCGGTCCGGTGCGTCGGGTCCGCGCCACTTAGGGAAACTCCCGATATGGCAGCAGCTTTCAGGAACATTTGTCTCATCATCTACTTGTAAGCTTGACGCCGGTTCTCCGCAAATTCCCGGAGAGCCGCTTGCAGCTTGCCTGTGAAGCCTGCGAGTCTGGCAAGATAGCGCGTCGTTTCGTGCGCTTCGGGCCCTGTTTAGTGCACCGGGCTCAACGCCGAAGGCGTGTACGAACCCGAAGATTAAGCTATCTCCAATTAACTTAGTTACTTTCCATCAAACATTTTTTGACGACCACTTTTCGGCCTGCTATGGTTCCCCCCACTGAAAACTCGCGATCGGCAGACGCTGTCGCACTCGGCAGCAAGATTCGCGCGTTGCGCCAACGTCTGAAGCGCACGCTCGACGACACCGCTACCGCCGCGGGGATTTCGAAGCCGTTTCTGTCTCAAGTCGAGCGCGGGCTCGCGTCGCCGTCACTGACGTCGCTGGCCGGTATTGCCCACGCACTCGGCGTGACGGTGCAGTACTTCGTGGATACGCCGAGCGAGGAACGCTCGGTGTGCCGAGGCGATCAGTTGCGCTTCTTCGGGTTTGCCGATTCGGCGAACCTGTTCGCGAGACTGACGAACGTGTCCGAAGGGCGCCAGCTTGAGGCGATCCTCGTGAGGATGCCGCCGGGGCAGAAACGGTCCGAGGTGACGACACATGCAGGAGAGGAGTTCCTGTACGTGATTGAAGGGGAAGTGTCGCTGACGCTGGAAGGCAAGACGTTCGTCCTGCAGGCCGGCGACAGTTCGCACTATCAGTCGACGGTGCCGCACAGCTGGGTCAACACCGCGAAGATCGAGTCGGTGGTGGTCTGGGTCGGTACGCCGCGACTGTTCTAACGCACGGGTATTCCTTCGTTTCATTCGACGGAATGCCTGTCGAAAGAAATGTAAGGAATACTAACATGCAATACGAGAATCACGGGCCTCCTCAATCGCTGCGCCCGTCAGCGTCTCACGCGTAATCCGCGGCATCCGCCGCGCGACGCTCACCGAACAACCTTCTCAAGACTGCCACGATGAAATCCTTGCATGCCATGTCGGCCGTGCTGGCCGCGCTCGCCCTGACGACGCCGGTCGCCCACGCCGTGACCGTTCCGTCGAACGTCGCACTCGCTCCCCAACAGGACCTGACGCGACAGGTGCCGGCCGAAGTCGAGTCGCTCGACCCGGCGCACATCGAATCGTGGACCGGCAACACGATCGGCCTCGACCTGTTCGAAGGGCTCGCGCGCATCGACGCGGCTGGCCAGGTCGTGCCGGGCGTCGCGCTGTCGTGGGAGCGCAAGACGCCGCAGACGTGGATCTTCAAGCTTCGCCACGACGCGAAGTGGAGCAACGGCCAGCCGGTGACGGCCGCCGATTTCGTCTATTCGTGGCAGCGCCTCGTCGATCCGAAGACGGGCTCGAAATACACGATCCTCGTCGAGTTCATCAAGAACTCGAAGGACATCATCGCCGGCAAGGCCGCGCCGACGACGCTCGGCGTGCGCGCGGTCGACCCGTACACGCTGGAAGTGACGACCGACGTGCCCGTCGCGTTCTTCCCCGAACTGACCGCGATGGCGCCGCTCGCGCCGGTGAACAAGGACGTGGTGACGAAGTTCGGCGACGCATGGACGCGCCCGGGCAACCTGGTCAGCAACGGCGCGTACCAGCTCGTCGACTGGCAGCCGAACAACCGCATCGTGGCGACCAAGGACGCGAAGTACTGGAACGCGTCGAAGGTGGTGATCAACAAGGTCACGTACCTGCCGATCGAAAGCGACGAAACCGCGATGCGCATGTACCAGGCCGGCCAGATCGACTACAGCTACTCGATTCCGTCGGGCATCTTCCAGCAGGTCAGCAAGCAGTTCGGCGCCGAACTGCGCCCGGGCCTGCAGCTCGCGACCTACTACTACTACCTGAACAACAGCGACGCGGCGCTGAAGGACAAGCGCGTGCGCCAGGCGCTGTCGATGGTGATCGATCGCGACGTGCTGACGTCGAAGCTCACGCAGGCCGGCGAGAAGCCGATGTACGGGCTGATGCCGAACGGCACGAAGGGCGTGCAGCCGTTCACGCCGGAATGGGCGTCGTGGCCGATGGCCAAGCGCATCGCGACCGCGAAGGACCTGCTGAAGCAGGCCGGCTATTCGGACGCGAAGCCGCTGTCGTTCACGCTCACGTACAACACCAACGACCTGCACAAGAAGGTTGCGCTGTTCACCGCATCGGAATGGCGTACGAAGCTCGGCGTCACCACGAAGCTCGAGAACGTCGAGTTCAAGGTGCTGATGAAGCAGCGGCATGACGGCAAGGTGCAGATCGCGCGCGACGGCTGGTTCGCCGACTACAACGACGCGATGACGTTCTTCGACCTGATCCGCTGCGGCAGCTCGCAGAACACCGTCGGCTACTGCAACAAGCAGGTCGACGCGCTCGTCGAGGAAGGCAACCAGAAGCTCGACGACAACGCGCGCACCGCGCTGCTCACGCAGGCGCACGACATGGCGATGAAGGACACGCCGATGGTGCCGCTGTTCCAGTACTCGGCCGACCGTCTCGTGAAGTCCTACGTCGGTGGCTACTCGCTGAAGAACGTGATCGACATGCGTGCTTCGCAGGACATGTACCTGATCAAGCACTGAGCGGAGCGATCATGCTGGCCTACGCATTGAGGCGCACGTTGTGGGCGGTGCCGACGATCCTCGCGGTCATCACCGTCTGCTACCTGCTGCTGCATTTCACGCCCGGCGGCCCGTTCGATACGGAGAAGCAGTTGTCCGCCGCGACGCTCGCGAACCTGAACGCGAAGTACCACCTCGACGAGCCGCTGTGGAAGCAGTACCTGCTGTATCTCGGCTCGCTGTTGCACGGCGATCTCGGTCCGTCGTTCCGTTACGTCGACTGGTCGGTGAACGATCTCGTGAAGAAGGCGCTGCCCGTGAGCCTCGGCGTGGGCGGCGTGTCGATCCCGATCTCGATCGTGCTCGGCGTGCTGCTCGGCACCGTCGCGGCCGTGCGCCGCGACAGCGTGATCGACCGTTTCGTGATGCTGATCGGCAACTTCGGCAACGTCGTGCCGCCGTTCGTGCTCGGCCCCGTCCTCGTGTGGATCTTCGCGATCCTGCTGAAGACGTCGGAAGGCAACGGCTGGCTGCCGGCCGGCGGCTGGGGCGATGGCGGCTGGCGGTACCGGTTGCTGCCGATCGCGCTGCTGACCCTCATCAACGTGTCGCTGCTCGCACGCGTGATGCGCGGCTCGATGATCGAGACGCTGTCGAGCAACTACATCCGCACCGCGCGCGCCAAGGGCCTGCCCGGCTCGACGATCGTGCTGCGCCATGCGCTCAAGCCCGCGCTGATGCCGGTCGTGTCGCTGTTCGGCACGGTCTGCATCACGTCGATCACGGCGGCCGTCGTCACCGAGTCGGTGTTCGCGCTGCCGGGCCTCGGGCAACTCGTCGTGAACGGCGCCATCAACCGCGACTACACGCTGGTGCTCGGCCTCGTCGTGCTGACGACCGTCTGCGCGGTGCTGTTCAACCTGCTGGTCGACCTCGCGTACGCGTGGCTCGATCCGCGCATCCGTTATTGAGCGAGGCACAGCGATGACTCCGACCACTCCCGTCGTCGGCCTGCCCGTGCAGACCGATTCGCCGCCGCGTTCGCGCTCGCCGCTCGAGCTGGCGTTCGCGCGCTTCCTTCACAACCGCGCGGCGCTGTTCAGCCTCGTGCTGCTCGCGCTGATCACGCTCGCCTGCTTCGTCGGTCCGTGGCTGCTCGCGGCCGATCCCGCGGCGAGCGACTGGGCCTCGATCAGCCTGCCGCCGACCTGGGCGAACCAGCACTGGTTCGGCACCGACGAGCTCGGCCGCGACCTGCTCGTGCGTACGCTGATCGGCGGCCGCGTATCGATCGAGGTCGGCCTGCTCGGCACGCTCGTGTCGGGCCTGTTCGGCGTCGCGTGGGGCGCGACCGCGGGCTTCGCGGGCGGCCGCGTCGACTCCGTGATGATGCGCGTCGTCGACATGATGTACGCGATCCCGTACCTGCTGATCGCGATCCTGATGATGACCCTGTTCGGCCGCTCGTTCATGCTGGTCGTGCTGACCATCAGCGCGTTCTCGTGGATCGACATGGCGCGCGTCGTGCGCGGCCAGACGTTGTCGCTGCGCAATCGCGAGTTCGTCGATGCGGCGCGCGCGATCGGCGTGTCGCCGGCGTCGATCGTGCTGCGTCACGTCGTGCCGAACCTGCTCGGCGTGGTCGTCGTGTACGCGACGGTCTCGGTGCCGAACATCGTGCTGACCGAATCGGTGCTGTCGTTCCTCGGCCTCGGCGTGCAGGAACCGATGACGAGCTGGGGCGTGCTGATCCAGGACGGCGCGCAGAAACTGGAATCGATGCCGTGGCTGCTGCTGGCCCCGGCCGTCATGCTGTGCGTGACGCTCTATTGCGTGAACTTCGTCGGCGACGGCCTGCGTGACGCGCTCGACCCGAAGGATCGCTGAAATGGCTGCTTTGCTGGAAGTAGAAAACCTCGGCGTGCGCTTCACGCGCAAGGATGCGCCGCCGATCGACGCCGTCAACGGCGTGTCGTTCTCGCTCGAAGCCGGCAAGACGCTCGGCATCGTCGGCGAATCGGGCTCGGGCAAGAGCCAGACCGTGATGGCGCTGCTCGGCCTGCTGGCCGGCAACGGCACGACGACCGGCGCCGCGCGCTACCGCGGCGACAACCTGCTCGAGATGGATACGCGCGCGCTGAACGCGGTGCGCGGCGACCGGATCGCGATGATCTTCCAGGACCCGATGACGTCGCTCAATCCGTTCCTGACGATCGAGCGGCAGATGACCGAGACGCTGCAGCTGCATCGCAGGCTGTCGCGCAAGGAAGCGATCAAGCGCGCGATCGAGGCGCTCGAATCGGTACGCATTCCCGACGCGGCGCGCCGCATCCGCATGTATCCGCACGAATTCTCGGGCGGCATGCGGCAGCGCGTGATGATCGCGATGGCGCTGCTCTCCGAGCCGGAAATCCTGATCGCCGACGAGCCGACCACCGCGCTCGACGTGACCGTGCAGGCACAGATCATCGACCTGCTGCGCGAGCTGAACCGCGAGCGCGGCACCGCGATCGTGCTGATCACGCACGACATGGGCGTGGTCGCCGGCCTCGCCGACGACGTGATGGTCATGTATGCGGGCCGCACCGTCGAATACGCGCCGGCCGACTCGATCTTCGCGGCGCCGTCGCATCCATACACGATCGGCCTGCTCAATGCGCTGCCGCGCCTGACCGACGCGGACGATGCGCCGCTCGTCGCGATTCCCGGCAACCCGCCGATGCCCGGCACCGCGCCGGCCGGCTGCGCGTTCGCGAAGCGCTGCACGTATGCGGAAGAACGCTGCGGCGCGGCGCGCCCCGCGCTCGAAACCTATGGCGCCGTGGGCGCGGTGCGCGCGTGCCACCGGCCCGTGGCCGATCTGACGGGAGGTCTGCGATGAGCGTCGATGAACGCCGCCAAGCCGGCGCGACGGACGACACGCTGCTGTCCGTCGAGAATCTGAAGGTGCATTTCCGCGTGCCGCTGGGCGGCTATCCGTGGTCGCCGAAAGGCACGTTGCGCGCGGTCGACGGCGTGTCGTTCGACGTGAAGCGCGGCGAGACGGTCGGGCTCGTCGGCGAATCGGGCTGCGGGAAGTCGACGCTGGCGCGCGCATTGATCGGCCTCGTGCCGATGACGGCCGGCACCGTGAAATGGCGCGGCCAGGCCGTGGCGCCGGATCACCTGCGCGGCACCGCGATGCGGCGCGAAGTGCAGATGATTTTCCAGGACCCGCTCGCGTCGCTCGATCCGCGCATGACGATCGAGCAGGTCGTCGCGGAGCCGCTCGTCACGCACCACGCCGGCCTCGGCCGTGCCGAAGTGCGCCGCCGCGTGGTCACGATGCTCGAGCGCGTCGGCCTGAACGCGCATCACCTGCTGCGGTATCCGCATGAATTTTCCGGCGGGCAGTGCCAGCGCGTCGGTATCGCGCGTGCGCTGATCAGCGAGCCGAAGCTCGTGATCTGCGACGAACCCGTATCGGCGCTCGACGTGTCGATCCAGGCGCAGATCGTGAACCTGCTGCGCGATCTGCAACGCGAACTGTCGTTGTCCTATCTGTTCGTCGCACACGATCTGGCGGTGGTGAAGGCCATCAGCCAGCGCGTGCTCGTGATGTATCTCGGCCGCGTGATGGAGTTCGGCACGCGGCATGACGTGTACGGCGTGCCGCAACACCCGTACACGAAGGCGCTGCTCGATGCCGCGCCGACGCCGGAGCCGGCGCGCGAGCGTGTTCGCCGTCCGATGCTGCTGGCGGGCGAGATGCCCTCGCCGCTCAACCCGCCGTCCGGCTGCGCGTTCCGCACGCGCTGCCCGGTCGCGATCGACGCGTGTGCGCAGGACGTGCCGCTGCCGGAAGTGCGGCAGGGGTCGGCGGCGCGCGTCGCGTGCATCCGCGCGGGCGCGGCGTGATGTGAAGTGACGCAGCAAACATAACCAAGGCAGGTCAACAGGGGTAGGTGCGGCGCGAACGATCTTCGCGCCGCGGGTACAGGCGCGTCCTTAGCCGGGCTCGCCGGGGGGCTGGGAGCGGATCGCGACCGGCGTGGACGATATCAACACAAGACGAGAATGATGATGAAAAAGCAGAAAAAGATCGGGACGGCATCGAAGATGCTGCTTGCCTGGGGATTGCCGGCGCTCGCCGGCGTCTCGCTGACGGGCGTCGCGCACGCCGACGACGCGGCCTCCGCGCCGCTGACGGTTGCGCAGGCCGCGCCGGCCGCCGGATCGGGCGCATCCGTTGCGCAGGCAACGACCCCGAACGCCATTGTCAACGCCGAGGCGACCCAGGCCGTCACGCCGCCCGACGAGCCGTCGGCGCAGTCGAAGTCGAACGGCTTCATCGCCGACAGCCATCTCGACTTCCTGTTCCGCAACTATTCGGACATCCTCGACAACAAGGGCGGGCCGCACCGCCATGCGTGGGTCCAGGGCGTGATGGCGAACTTCGAGTCCGGCTATACGGCGGGCCTGATCGGCTTCGGCGTGGACGCGTCGCTGTACGCGGGCCTGAAACTCGACGGCGGCGCCGGCGCGGGCAACATGGTGCACGTGGCGAAGGGCGGCGGCGGGTCGAACCAGCTTGCATGGGCGTACCCGGGCATCTATGACGTGAAGGCGCGCATCTCGAACACGGTGGTCAAGTACGGTCTGCAGGCCGTCGACAACCCGTTCATGGAGCAGCACGACAACCGTGCGCTGCCGCCGACGTTCCTCGGCGCGACGCTCGTCAGCAATGAATTCAAGAACGTGATGCTCGAGGCCGGCAGCTTCACGAAGACCGACGCGCGCGGCCATACGACGCTCACCAACCTGACGACGCAATACGGCGGCACGCGCATCAATCGCCTGACCTACGTCGGCGGCACGTGGGACTACTCGCCGAACGGCGAAGTCGCGCTGTACGCGAACCAGGCCGACGACGTGTGGCACCAGTACTATGCGTCGGTGAAGCACAGCATCGGCAGCCCGCAGACGATCAAGTGGACCGGCTTCGGCAACGTCTACTCGACGCACGACACGGGCGATGCGCTGCAAGGCAAGATCAACAACAACGCGTACAGCCTGTCGCTGGCCGCACAGCATGGCCCGCATGAACTGCTGCTCGGCTTCCAGCAAGTGCTCGGCGACCAGTTCTTCGATTACCTGAACGAAACGAACGGCATCTTCCTGGCCAACTCGATGGACGTCGACTACAACGCACCGCACGAAAAATCGCTGCAGCTGCGTTACACGTTCTACGGCAAGGACGCCGGCCTGCCGGGCTTCAAGGCGATGGTGTGGGGCGTGACGGGCTGGGGCGCGGACGGCAGCGCGGGCGCGGCGAACGATCCGAGCAAGTCGAGCATCTACTGGAGCAACGGCGCGCCGGTGCAGGGCCGTCACCACGAGTTCGGCTTCATCCCGTCGTACACGTTCCAGAGCGGCAAGCTGAAGAACACGAAGGTCACGTTCATCGCGATGTGGCACGCCGGTTCGGCCCACTACTCGGACGCGACCAACACCGAGTACCGTCTGGTCGTGAACCTGCCGCTGCACGCGTTCTGATGGAAGGGGGCGCAAGGCCCCCTGTCTCGCACGGCCGGCCTGCGATCGGTGCGATCAGGCCGGCTTGTGCCAGCCCGCCACGGGATCGTTCGCGGCGGGCATCTCTTCCACGAGCGACGTGAGCTGGCGGCCGGTATCGCGCCATGCGTCGAGCCCGCCGCGCAGCGCGAGCGCATCGGTGAAGCCTGCATCGAGCAGGCGCTTCGCCATCAGCGCGGCCGTCACCTCGTTCGGGCACGAGCAATACACGACGAACTTCTGCGTGAGCGGATAGCGTGCGACGATGTCGCCGATCTGGCGCTCGTCGGCGAACTGCGCACCGGGAATCGTGAACGGGTCGAGCTTGCGGTGCTCGGGCGAGCGGACGTCGAGCACCACCGGGGCGGCGGCGTCGCGCAGCAGCACGTCGAGTTCGTCGACGCCGATCCGCGCGTTCGCGAGCTGGCGGATCAGCGCGCGGCGGCGCATCCAGCGCACGGCCGCATAGACGGCGAGCAGCGCGACGATGACCAGCAGCACCGCGCGGCCGAGGCGGCTCGCGCCGGCGAACAGCCAGTCGATCTGCCGGTAGAACACGAGGCCGGCTCCCAGCCCGACGATCGTCCACAGCGCGGCGCCGAGCGCGTCGTAGCCGGCGAACGTGCGATAGCGCGTGCCGAGTGCACCGGCCATCGGCACCGACACCAGCGACAACCCCGGGATGAAACGCGCGACCGCGAGCACGCGCACGCCATAGCGGCCGAAGAAGCGCTCGGTCTTTTTCACGCAGGTATCGCGCGACAGCGACAGCCGGCAGATCGTCTTCAGCGTCGTGCCGCCGTAACGCCGCCCGGCGACGTACCAGACCGTGTCGCCGATCAGCGCGCCGAGCACCGACAGCGCCACGACCGTCACGAGCTGCGAGCCGATCATCGCCGGGTGCATCGCGGACATCGCGCCGAACAGCACGAGCGTCGGCATCGCGGGCACCGGCAGGCCGACCGCCGCCGCGAACACGTTGGCGAATACGAGAAGCGGCCCGTACTGGGCGACGAGGTCACGGAGCATGACGGCTAGCCGAAAAGGAAACGCGTGGGCGGGAAATGCAGATGCGCCGATTATCGGCCTTTTTCAAGGCAGCGGCGGGAATGACGCAAAGCGCCTGACGGCGGCAGGGGGATGTGGGTGAGCCGGCGCGTTGCACGCGGCTCACCGTTCGGAATCAGGAAGGCGTACGGGCCAGCGATGCGGCGCCGTGGTTTTCGCCGGGCAGCTCGGCGCCGTGCGAGCGGATCGCCGCGATCAGTTCGGCCGGCGTGATCTCGTAGCGGACCTCGCGGTGGATGCCGGGCTTGCGTTCGTCGATCTCGATCAGCAGCACGCTCTTGCCGTCGCCCGTTGCCTCGAGCCGGAGCGAGCGCAGTTCGCGGCCGTCGGCCGCGTCGTGTTCGGTGAGCAGGGTCATTGCCCCGGATGAGCCGGTAGTGCGCATCGAACCTATCCTCGTGTCGTGGATGCCGTGGCGGCAAAGATGTCTTTGTTGAATACAGCTTGACGCAGTTTAACGCGAACGGGCCGCGACACGGAGCATTTTCGTGGGGACGAAAAGAGGGCTATACCACCGATCCTTCTGATGTTTGAGCCGCGCCGGGCGGGCGTTTCCGCCGGATCGGGCGCCGGCCGAAACCGGTACCCGAACGGCGTTCGCGGCCACGCCGGCGCGGG
>NZ_JACFYV010000159.1:0-16459 GCF_016759955.1 Burkholderia sp. KCJ3K979 | reverse complement strand
CGCTATACCGAACTCGCCACGGCCGGTGAAGCGCTGCGCAGCTTCCAGTTCACCAATGCGCAGGCGCGCTTCGATCAGGCGGAATCGGTATTCGAGACGATGCGCGTGCTGTCGATCGTGGTGCTGCTGGCCGGCGTCGGCGCCGCGGTGCTGTCGTGGCTGACGCTGAGCCGCGCGATCGGCCGCCCGATCGCCGACGCGCTGTCGCATTTCGACGCGATCGCCGCAGGCGACTTGCGCCGGCCGATCGTCGTCGACCGGCGCGACGAGATGGGCCAGATGCTGGAAGGCCTCGCGAGGATGCAGCGCGGGCTCGTCGACACGGTGCGCACCGTGCGCGGCGGCAGCGAGTCGATCGCGACCGCGGCCCGCCAGATCGCGGCCGGCAACACCGACCTGTCGTCGCGCACCGAGGAACAGGCTGCCGCGCTGCAGGAAACCGCGTCGAGCATGGAGCAACTGACGGGCACGGTGAAGCAGAATGCCGACAATGCGCGCCAGGCAAGCTCGCTGGCCGCGAATGCGTCCGACATTGCAAACAAGGGCAATACGGTGGTCGGCCAGGTGGTCGGCACGATGGGCGAAATCAACGACAGCTCGGCCAAAATCGCCGACATCATCGCGATCATCGAGGGAATCGCGTTCCAGACCAACATTCTTGCGCTGAATGCGGCCGTCGAAGCCGCGCGGGCGGGCGAGGAAGGCCGCGGCTTCGCGGTGGTCGCCGGCGAAGTGCGCAGCCTCGCGCAGCGTTCGTCGAGCGCGGCGAAGGAAATCAAGGCGCTGATCGACGCGTCGGTGGAGCGTATCCGGACGGGCTCGACGCTGGTCGACGAAGCCGGGCGCACGATGAGCGACGTGATCGGCGCGGTCCAGCGCGTGACGGACATCATGGGCGAGATCGCGGCGGCGTCCGAGGAGCAGAGCAGCGGGATCGACCAGGTGGCGCGCGCGGTCGCGCAGATGGACGAGGTCACGCAGCAGAATGCCGCGCTCGTCGAGGAAGCCGCGGCCGCCGCGCAGTCGCTCGAGGAACAGGCGGCCCGCCTGCGCGAAACGGCGGCGGTATTCCAGCTCGACGACGAAGCAGCACGCGCGGGCACCGTCGTTGCGGTGGCGCGTCATGCGCCGCGTGCGCCTTCCGCGCCGGCTGCGGCGCCCGCAGCACCGGCTGCCGCGCGCGTCGAACGCGACGCCGCGCCGAAACGCGCACCAGTTGCGACGCCGGCGCGCAAGCCCGCCGCCGTATCGGCCGCCCCCGCGCCGGTAGCCGCGACCGCCGGCGGCGACGACTGGGAGACGTTCTGATCCTCAGGCACTGCGTATCTATCCCCATTTGGTGACGAACGACGCCCGCGATCCGCGGGCGTCGTCGTTTCCGCGATGGACAAATGTGACAGCACGGACGATCGATCGTGCATCGTCACCTGCGTCGTGCACCGACGCATACGCGGCGACGCTGCGTGCACGTCACGTTCCCGCGTTCGTCGTACGGGTATGTCCGTAAGGGACTGCGAAAAAAATTTGTAACGGTGCACGCGGCGTGTCATCGCACGCGACCGCTCGAACGTATAGGGATGAGGGGAGGAAGTGGCGACGTCGGAGGTGTCCAACGCACGAGACGTTTCGATGTTCGACGAGACGCGGCGGATGCAGTTTCTGCGGCTCGGGAGGTCGATTGTAAAACGACGAAATGCGTTGTCCAAGCGGTGTTGTCGAGAATGACGAACTTCATACGAAGAGTTCGTGAAAAAAAATAAGAAAGGGTTTAGGATGAATTCGAACGCGCTTGCTTCTGCGCAGTCATACGAAGGCAGGCACGTCTTCAGACTCAGGCGAGGGAGGTAGCATGGATATTTACAGCAGCTTCGCGAACCGCTTCGAAAAAACGCGAGAGGAAGAGCTCTCGCTGGAGGAGTATCTCGCGCTCTGCAAGAACGATCCATCCGCGTACGCGACGGCGGGTGAACGCATGCTGGAAGCAATCGGGGAACCTGAACAGATCGATACCCGCAACGACCCGCGCCTGTCGCGGATCTTCGCGAACAAGGTCATCAAGGTATATCCGGCATTCCGTGAGTTCTACGGAATGGAGGAGGTGATCGAGCAGGTGGTCGCATATTTCCGCCACGCTGCGCAAGGTCTTGAAGAGAAGAAGCAGATCCTCTATCTGCTGGGCCCGGTGGGCGGCGGCAAGTCGTCGATCGCCGAGCGCCTGAAGCAACTGATGGAGCGCGTGCCGTTCTATTCGCTGAAGGGCTCGCCCGTCAACGAATCGCCGCTCGGGCTGTTCGACTACGACGAGGATGGTCCGATCCTCGAGGAACAGTACGGCATTCCGCGCCGCTACCTGAAGAGCATCCTGAGTCCGTGGGCCGTCAAGCGCCTGCACGAATACAACGGCGACATCCGCCAGTTCCGCGTGGTGCGCCGCTTTCCGTCGATCCTGCGGCAGGTCGGCATCGCGAAGACGGAGCCGGGCGACGAGAACAATCAGGACATCTCGTCGCTGGTCGGCAAGGTCGATATCCGCAAGCTCGAACAGTATGCGCAGGACGATGCCGACGCATACAGCTACTCGGGCGGCCTGTGCCTGGCGAACCAGGGCCTGCTCGAATTCGTCGAAATGTTCAAGGCGCCGATCAAGGTGCTGCACCCGCTGCTGACCGCCACGCAGGAAGGCAACTTCAAGGGCACCGAAGGTTTCGGCGCGATTCCGTTCGACGGCGTGATTCTCGCGCACTCGAACGAGTCGGAGTGGAAGGCGTTCCGCAACAACCGCAACAACGAGGCACTGCTCGACCGGATCTTCGTCGTGAAGGTGCCGTACTGCCTGCGCGTATCGGAAGAGATCAAGATCTACGAGAAACTGATCCGCAATTCGTCGCTCGCCGAGGCCGTGTGCGCGCCGGGCACGCTGAAGATGATGTCGCAGTTCTCGGTGCTGTCGCGTCTGCACGAGCCGGAGAATTCGAGCCTGTTCTCGAAGATGCAGGTGTACGACGGCGAAAACCTGAAGGACACCGATCCGAAGGCGAAGTCGTACCAGGAGTATCGCGACTACGCGGGCGTGGACGAAGGGATGACCGGCGTGTCGACCCGCTTCGCGTTCAAGATCCTGTCGCGCGTGTTCAACTTCGATACGAGCGAGGTCGCGGCGAACCCTGTGCACCTGATGTACGTGCTCGAACAGCAGATCGAACGCGAGCAGTTCCCGCCGGAAACCGAGCAGAAGTACCTGTCGTTCGTGAAGGACGTGCTCGCGTCGCGGTACGCGGAGTTCATCGGCAAGGAGATCCAGACCGCGTATCTCGAGTCGTATTCGGAATACGGGCAGAACATCTTCGATCGCTACGTCACGTATGCGGACTTCTGGATCCAGGATCAGGAATTCCGCGATCACGATACCGGCGAGAGCTTCGATCGCGCCGCGCTGAACGCGGAGCTGGAGAAGATCGAGAAGCCGGCCGGGATCAGCAATCCGAAGGATTTCCGCAACGAGATCGTGAACTTCGTGTTGCGCGCACGGGCGGCGAACGCCGGCAAGAACCCCGTGTGGACGAGCTACGAGAAATTGCGGGTCGTGATCGAGAAGAAGATGTTCTCGAATACCGAGGAACTGTTGCCGGTCATTTCGTTCAACGCGAAGGGTTCGGCGGAGGAGCAGCGCAAGCATGAGGACTTTGTGAACCGGATGGTCGCGAAGGGCTATACGCCGAAGCAGGTGAGGCTCCTTTGCGACTGGTACCTGCGCGTGCGCAAGTCGTCATGACACGCGCGGTATCGCGCCCGTACGGCGAGTCCGTACGGGTGCTTTCAGAGGCGCCGCCCGCATGACGGCAGACGGCATGCGCGGCGAGTGCCCCGGCAGATCGACTTTCGAGCGGGAGACCGGGAGTGCTTCATCAAATCATCGACCGCAGGCTGGCCGGCAAGAACAAGAGCATCGCCAATCGCGAACGCTTTCTGCGTCGCGTCAAGAACTACATTCGTCGTGCCGTGTCCGACGCGGTGCGCGACCGTAGCATCAAGGATATCCAGAGCACGCAGAGCATCACGATCCCGCGCAAGGACATCGCGGAGCCGAATTTCCGGCACGCGCCGGGCGGGCGTCGTGAGTACGTGCACCCCGGCAACGAGGACTACGTGCGCGGCGACAAGATCCCGCGCCCGCAGGGCGGCTCGGGCGGCGGCGGCAGTCAGGCGAGCAACGAGGGCGAAGGGCAGGACGACTTCGTGTTCGAGCTGTCGCGCGACGAGTTCATGCAGTATTTTTTCGACGATCTCGAACTGCCGCGCCTCGTGAAGACGCACCTGCTGACGGTGCCGAGCTGGAAGAACGTGCGCGCGGGCTGGTCGGCGGAAGGCACGCCGAACAACATCGACGTCGTACGTTCGCTGCGCAGCGCGCTCGGCCGGCGCATCGCGCTCGGCTCGCCGCTCGTCAACGAGCTGCGCGAGCTCGAGGCCCAGCTCGAAGCGCTGAAGAGCGACCCCGAGGACCGCCGCGCGGAAATCGCGACGCTCGAGGCCGAGATTCATCACCTGAAAGGGCGTATCTGGCGGATTCCGTTCATCGATCCGTTCGACCTGCGCTACATCAACCGCGTGAAGCAGCCGCAACCGTCGAGCCAGGCCGTGATGTTCTGCCTGATGGACGTGTCGGGCTCGATGGACGAGCAGCGCAAGGATCTCGCGAAGCGCTTCTTCATCCTGCTTTACCTGTTCCTCAAGCGCAACTACGAGCGCATCGAAGTGGTGTTCATTCGCCACCACACGCGGGCCGAGGAAGTCGACGAGGACACCTTCTTCCATTCGACCGAAAGCGGCGGCACGGTGGTGTCGAGCGCGCTCGAACTGATGCGCAAGGTGATGGACGAGCGCTACTCGCCGACCGAGTGGAACATCTACGGCGCGCAGGCGTCCGACGGCGACAACTGGACTGACGATTCGCCCAAGTGTCGCAAAATCCTGGAAGAGGATATCCTCACCAAGACGCGTTACTTCGCGTATATCCAGGTCGCGCCGGAAGAGCAGAATCTGTGGCTGGAATACGCGCAACTGGCCTTGTCGCAACCGCATCTCGCGATGAAAAAAGTGGAATCGGCTGCGGACATTTATCCGGTGTTTCGCGAATTGTTCGAAAAGCAGGTGGAAATGTCATGACGACCCGCCATCTGCACAACGAGTCGCGCGGCTACGCGCCGCGCCCTTCCGGCGACGACACGGCCGGCCCTGCCGCACCGCAGCAACGCGGGCAGGCCGAACCGCCGCCGCCGGCCGCCGACTTGCCCGGTTCCGGGCAAAAGGAAGCGCGTATGAACGTTGCCGAACGCAAGCCATTGCCGTGCCCGTCCGACTGGACGTTCGAATTGCTCGAGGAATACGACACGCACATCTCGCAGGTTGCCGAACAATACGAGCTCGACATCTACCCGATCCAGCTCGAACTGATCAGCGCCGAGCAGATGATGGATGCGTATGCGTCGGTCGGGATGCCCGTCAACTATCGTCACTGGTCGTTCGGCAAGCACTTTCTCGCGACCGAGAAGAGCTATCGTCGCGGCCAGATGGGCCTGGCCTACGAAATCGTCATCAATTCGAATCCGTGCATCGCGTATCTGATGGAAGAGAACACGATGACGATGCAGGCGCTCGTCATCGCACACGCGGCGTACGGGCACAACTCGTTCTTCAAGGGCAACTACCTGTTCCGGCTGTGGACCGACGCGCACGCGATCATCGACTACCTCGTGTACGCGAAGAACTACGTCGCGGAATGCGAGGAGCGCTACGGCCTCGATCGCGTCGAGGAACTGCTCGACTCGTGCCATGCGTTGATGAACTACGGCGTCGACCGCTACAAGCGGCCGCAGAAACCGTCGCTGTCGAAGGAAGCGGCGCTGCGGCGCGAGCGCGAGGCGTACCTGCAATCGCAGGTGAACGAACTGTGGCGCACGCTGCCGGGCAAGAAGCCCGAGCTGACGGAGGAGCAGGACGACCGCTATCCGTCCGAGCCGCAGGAGAACCTGCTGTATTTCGCGGAGAAGAATGCGCCGCTGCTCGAACCGTGGGAGCGGGAAGTGATCCGCATCGTGCGCAAGATCGGCCAGTATTTCTATCCGCAGCGGCAGACGCAGGTGATGAACGAAGGCTGGGCGACGTTCTGGCACTACACGCTGCTCAATACGCTGTACAACCAGGGGAAGCTGGAAGACGGCTTCATGATGGAGTTCCTGCACTCGCACAGCAACGTGGTCTACCAGCCGCCCGTCACGAAGCCGTATTACAGCGGGATCAACCCGTATGCGCTCGGTTTCTCGATGATGAGCGACATCCGAAGGATCTGCGAAGCGCCGACGGAGGAGGACTACAAGTGGTTTCCGGAGATCGCGGGCACGCCGTGGCTGCCGGCGATGCACTACGCGATGCGCAACTTCAAGGACGAGAGCTTCATCGCGCAGTACCTGTCGCCGAACCTGATTCGCGAGATGCGGCTCTTCTCGGTGCTCGACGACGACATGCGCGATTCGCTCGAGGTATCGGCGATCCACGACGATTCCGGCTACCAGTACGTGCGGCAGGCGTTGTCGCGGCAGTACGACATCCATCACCGCGAGCCGAACATCCAGGTGTGGGCGGTCAACACGCGCGGCGACCGCAGCCTCACGCTGCGCCACTTCATGACCGACAACCGCCACCTGTCGAACGACAGCGAGGAAGTGCTCAAGCACATGGCGCGGCTCTGGCAGTTCGACGTGTACCTGGAAAGCGTCGACGAGGCCGGCACCGTGCGCAAGCGCTACGAGTGCCGCTACGTGCCGCCCGAAGTGCGCGTGTGATCGCCGCACGCCGGAAATGTTTGCATCGGACGCCAGCCTGCGGGCTGGCGTTTTCATATGGCGAACGCGCGCCGGGAGAAAAATTTTCTACATCGGGACGAACCCGGAGCGCTTGTTACTTTACATTTCGCTAAAATCCCGTAGCGCCGTGCGCCGGAACCGGTGCCACGTGCGACCGCACGCGGCGGCCCCGGCCGTCTCGCCCAGAAAGCACTAAAAGGAACAGACCAACCCATGGACGTCCAGACCGACCAAGCTGCGCTGTCCGCGCATGACACCCGGCGGCGCGTGTTCGCCATCGTCGGCGCCTCATCGGGCAACCTCGTCGAGTGGTTCGACTTCTACATCTACTCGTTCTGCGCGCTGTACTTCGCGCCGGCATTCTTCCCGAGCGGCAACACGACGACGCAGCTGCTGAACACGGCCGGCGTGTTCGCAGCCGGCTTCCTGATGCGTCCGATCGGCGGCTGGCTGTTCGGACGCATTGCCGACCGTCACGGCCGTCGCGCGGCGATGATGATCTCGGTGCTGATGATGTGCGGCGGGTCGCTCGTGATCGCGGTGCTGCCGACCTATGCGCAGATCGGTGCGCTCGCGCCGGCGCTGCTGCTGGTCGCGCGCCTGTTCCAGGGCCTGTCGGTGGGCGGCGAATACGGGACGAGCGCGACCTACATGAGTGAAGTGGCGCTGAAGGGCCGTCGCGGCTTCTTCGCGTCGTTCCAGTACGTGACGCTGATCGGCGGCCAGCTGTGCGCGCTGCTGGTGCTCGTGATCCTGCAGCAGACGCTGTCGGCCGGCGAACTGAAAGCGTGGGGCTGGCGCATTCCGTTCGTGGTCGGCGCGGCGGCCGCGCTGATTTCGCTGTACCTGCGCAAATCGCTCGACGAGACGTCGACGAGCGCATCGCGCGACAAGAAGGACGCCGGCACGATCCGCGGCGTGTGGCAGCACAAGGGCGCGTTCTTCACGGTGGTCGGCTTCACGGCTGGCGGCTCGCTGATCTTCTACACGTTCACGACGTACATGCAGAAGTATCTCGTGAACACCGCCGGCATGCACGCGAAGACGGCCAGCAACGTGATGACCGTCGCGCTGCTCGTCTACATGCTGATGCAGCCGGTGTTCGGCGCGCTGTCGGACAAGATCGGCCGCCGCACGTCGATGATCCTGTTCGGTTCGTTCGCGGTGATCGGCACGGTGCCGCTGATGCATGCGCTGAAGGGCGTGACGAGCCCGGTGGCCGCGTTCGTGCTGATCACGGTTGCGCTGGCGATCGTCAGCTTCTACACGTCGATCAGCGGCCTGATCAAGGCCGAGATGTTCCCGCCGGAAGTGCGCGCGATGGGCGTGGGCCTGTCGTATGCGGTCGCGAACGCGATCTTCGGCGGCTCGGCCGAGTACGTCGCGCTGTGGTTCAAGTCGATCGGCAGCGAGGAAACCTTCTACTGGTACGTGACCGTGCTGTGCGCGATCTCGTTGATCGTGTCGTGGCGGATGCGCGATCCGAGCAAGGAAGGGTACCTGCGCCACGAGCCGTGATCGGTCGCGCGTGGCGCGTGCTCGCATCATGACGAACGTCCCGCCGGTTGGCGGGACGTTTTTTTGCGGCGTGCGATGACGTGCGCGGCGGCATCCATTGTTCGACCCGCGAAGTGCCGGCATGAGCGCGCCGCGTCATATCGATATGGAAATCGATTCGTTGTCCGTGGCGGGCGATTTCATTAATCTGACTGCGTAGTTCGTGTGACACCTCCTTGACTGGGATTCGCGCCCGCTGCTTGCAGCGGGCGTCTTTTTTTGCGCGGCGACAATGCGTGCCCGCAGCCCGCCTGCCTCATCACGAAACCCGCAGAGCAAAGCACCATTTGTTGGTTCGGATTCGCCGCGCGCGCTGATACGTTAGCGGCTTCGCGGCGACACACTCCGTCGCGATGTTCTTCGAACCGTGCCGCCGCGCGATCCGCGGCGACCTCCATAACAAATCAGGTCGTGCTCATGAAAATCAACACGCTCGCTACGTGGCTCGTCGGGGTCGCGCTCGTTACCGCAGGCACCGTCGCCCATGCGGACCGTCTCGACGACATCAAGAAGGCCGGGGTGCTGCGCGTCGCGACGTTCGACAGCAATCCGCCGTTCGGTTATGTCGACGCGAAAAGCAACCACATCGTCGGTCTCGACGTCGATTACGCGAAAGCGCTCGCCGACAAGCTCGGCGTGAAGCTGCAGCTGCAACCGACCAACCCCGCGAACCGTATCCCGTTCCTGACCTCCGGCAAGGTCGACCTCGTGCTCGCGAACTTCACGATCACCGACGAGCGCGCGAAACAGGTCGACTTCAGCATCCCGTATTTCTCGTCGGGCCAGCAGTTTCTCGCGAAGAAGGGCGTGCTGAAATCGGCCGACCAGCTGAACGGCCTGCGCGTCGGTGCGGACAAGGGCACGACCAACGAGATCACGCTGCGCGAGAAATTCCCGAAGGCGACGATCGTCGCGTACGACGACACGCCGTTCGCGTTCGCCGCGCTGCGCGCCGGCAACGTGCAGGCCATCACGCAGGACGGCCCGAAGCTGATCGGCCTGCTCGCGAACGTGCCCGACAAGCAGAACTACGAGATCCCGGCGTTCACGATCTCGAACGACTACATGGGCGTCGGCGTGCCGAAGGGCGAGACGCGCCTGCTCGGCTTCGTCAACGACACGCTGAAGGGGCTCGAGGCGAACGGCCGTGCGACGCAGATCTACGACGCATGGTTCGGGCCGACGACGAAAACGCCGCTCACGCGCATTTTCCGGATCGGCGACAAGACCTGATCGCTGCCGCACGCGCGCCGTGTTTGGCCGGGACTTCGGCCGCGCGGCGCTTTTCGTTTTCATCCGACCGCGCGCGTCGTGCGCGCTCCCCAGCATGCTCGGGTTGGCTCCCAAATATCTGTCCTGGCTCTGGCAGGGCTTCCTGCTGACACTCGGCCTCGCGGCCGCGTCGGCCGTCGCCGCGACCGTCGGCGGGCTGCTGCTCGCCGTGATGCGGCATGCGCGCGGCAAGGCGCCGCGCGCGGCAGCCGCCGCGTACGTCGTCGCGTTCCGCAACACGCCGCTGCTCGTGCAGTTGCTGTTCTGGTATTTCGGTGTCGCGTCGTTGCTGCCCGAAACGTGGATCGCATGGCTCAATGCGCGCCATGCGGTGAGCGTGGGCCCGTTCACGCTCGCGTGGCCGTCGTTCGAATTCGTGGCGGGCTGGGTCGGCCTGAGCGCCTATACGGCTGCCTTCGTCGCCGAGGAATGCGAAGCCGGCCTGCGCGGCGTGCGGCGCGCGCAACACGATGCGGCGGCCGCGCTCGGCCTCACGCCGATGCAGTCGCTGCGCTACGTGGTACTGCCGCAGGCCGTGCGCATCGCGCTGCCGCCGCTGTTCGGCCAATACATGAATCTCGTGAAGAACTCGTCGCTCGCGATGGCGATCGGCGTCGCCGAGCTGTCGTATGCGTCGCGGCAGGTCGAGACGGAGACGTTCCAGACGTTCGCCGCGTTCGGCGTCGCGACGCTGCTGTACATCGCGGCGGTGGCCGCGATCGAGGCCGGTGCGTATGCAGCCACGCAATGGCGCGACCGGCTCGGAGCGGGGCGCTGACGATGGACCTTTCGCTGCTGCTTTCGAATCTGCCGTACCTGCTCGTCGGCGCGTTTCCGGACGGCCCGCTCGGCGGCGCCGCGCTGTCGCTGGTGCTGGCGCTTGCATCCGCGATCGCGTCGGCCGTGCTCGGCGTGGCGCTCGGCGTCGCGATGGCGCTGGCGCGCGGCCCGGCGCGCGTGCTGCTGCTCGCGTTCATCGGCTTCTTTCGCGCGATTCCGGTGCTGATGCTGATCTTCTGGACGTATTTCCTGATGCCCGTGCTGTTGCACATGAACGTGCCGGGGCTCGCGACGGTCGTGTGCGCGCTGGCGCTGATCGGCGGCGCGTATCTCGCGCATGCGGTGCATGCGGGGATCGTCGCGGCGGGCGACGGTCAATGGCAGGCCGGGCTGTCGCTCGGGCTCACGCGCTGGCAGACGGTGCGCTACGTGTTGCTGCCGCAGGCGATCCGGATCATGACGCCGTCGTTCGTCAACCAGTGGGTCGCGCTCGTGAAGGACACGTCGCTCGCGTATATCGTCGGCGTGCCGGAGCTGTCGTTCGTCGCGACGCAGGTGAACAACCGGCTGATGGTGTATCCGGCGCCGATCTTCCTGTTCGTCGCGCTGATCTATCTGGTGCTGTGCACGTCGCTCGATGGAGGGGCGCGGTGGTTGCTGTCGCGGGGGCCGCGCACGCAACGTGCGGCGCAGGCGACGGCCGAACGCACGGAACCCGCGCGGTAACGGTGGGCCGGCGAGCACGCGTGCGAGGCGTGCGCGCGCTTCGGTGATGAGGATGGATGATGTGCGACCATCCGCAGCGGGTCGCGTCGCCGTTATTCGAGCGGCGACGCGCGCGGTGGTGCCGATGAGGCTGAGATGCCCGGACGCTTCAGTCCGTCAGCGTCAGGACGCGCTGTAGTGCGTATCGAACACCGCACGCAGCGTCGACGGGCCGGTCGCGAAATCGCCCCACAGCGGGCCGTCGTTCTGCGCGAATGCGAACGGCGTGGTGCTGATCGACGCGAGGCGCAAGCGCCATTGCGCGGCTTCCTGGCGGAACGCGGTGAGCTGCATGTCCGACAGCGCCGTCTGCGCGCTGGCCAGCGTGACGAGCGGGTCGACCGGATCGTTCGCGACCCGCACCTCGAAATGCAGGTGCGGGCCGGTTGCCGCGCCCGTCATCCCGACCGAGCCGATACGTTGCCCCTGCTTCACCGTTTCGCCGGTCTTGAGCCCGCGAGCGAACGCGGACAGGTGCGCGTAGTAGGTCGAATAGCCATCCGCATGATCGACGATCACATAGCGGCCGTAGCCGCCCGGATCGGTGCCGACGAACGACACGACGCCGTCGGCCGCCGCATCGACCGGCGTGCCGCTCGGCGCGGCGAGATCGACGCCCGTATGAAACGCCATCGCCTGCGACAGCGGATGGATGCGCTCGCCGAAGAACGAACTGATGCGCGTCCACTTGACCGGCATCGTGAATGCGGCGGCTTCGAGCGGCGAGCCGTCGAGCGCGTAGTACGCACCGTGCTCGGCGCCCGGCGCGCGGAACCAGATCGCGCCGAACGTGCGGCCGGCGACGCGCAGCTCGAGCGCGGTGAGGCGCGGCGTGCCGTCGTTCGTGTCGAACGCGACGCGGTAATAGTCGCCGCGCTGCGCACTCGCGCGCATCGCGACCTTGCCGGTGACGAGATCGCCGAGCTGGATGCGCACTTCGGGCGGCACGTCGAGACGGTTCAGCGTATCGGACAGCGTGAGTTCGATGTCGCCCGCGCGCATGCCTTGCTGGTGGTCGGGCGCCGCGAACTGAAACAGGCTCGCGTAGCCGAGCATGTCGTTGCGATGCGCGCTGAGCGGCGCGAACAGGCCGGGCTGCAGGTTGCGATCGTTGCGATCGAGGTGTTCGTTGCGCTCGCCGATCGTGCGGGCGAGCTCGCTCGTCACGAAATGCTGCGCGGTGGGAAACGGTGTATCGGACAGCACGCGTTGCGGCAGCGCGGCCGTGCCCGAGTCGACGGCGCCCGGCAGTTGCGACACGGCCGGCAGCGCGGCGGCGAGGCCGAATGCGGCGAGGGCACCGAGCACGGCGGCCGGCACGAGCGTGCGCACGACGCGCTGTGCGCGACCGGGTGCGACGGCATCAGGGGTTGCGACGGACTTGACCAAGGTGTCCACATCCAGGAAAGCGGTTCAAAGGGGTGTGGGCGGGGGCCGCCGGCGGCACACCGTCAAACGGCGACGGGGCGGGCGGCGGGCGTGCAACAAAACAGGCCCCGCCAGGGGCCTGTGTCGTTTCCGTTCGACCCAACCTGCGGGGCAGTGCCCGCTTCGAACGGCGGCGTGCATACCGGGTCGAACCCGGTTATCACGAAGACGCTAAAGAAAGATGACAGCGTCAGTCTACCGATGTTCCGCGAAACGTTAAAAATTTTAAAGAGGGTCAGCTCATTCGTTTCGCAGTGCGGTAAGTCGGGTTAAATCAGCATTTGTTACGACGATTCTCGTCAGTCCGGCAATTTTTGCGCGCGTCGGCGCAGCGCGGCGGAGGTGCGCACGGCGTCGAAGCCGGCGTCGAGCATCGCCTCGGCGTCGTTCCACAGGTTGCCGCGCAGCCGGTTGGTCCAGATCATCGACGCGAACACGCCTTCGAGCAGCGACACGAGATAGACGGCGGCCAGGTGCACGTCGAGATCGGCGGCGATCGCACGACGCAGCAGCGCTTTCGTGATCCGCAGCATCTGCAGCTCGAGCAGCATGCGGCGCCGCTGTAGCGCGCCGTTTTCCTCGCTCTGCTCGCACTTCGTATAGAGAATCACGAGCACGCGCTGCATCGGGCCCGGCTCGCCGCATTCCTGCAGGTAGTGCGATGCGGCGCGCCGCAGTGTCGCGAACGGCGGCAGGCCGTCGCCCGCGTCGAACCCTTCCGACGTGCGCGCGAACGCGCGGTCGCACATCGCCAGACACACTTCCATCTTGTTGCGGTAGTGGCCGTAGACGGCGCCCCGCGACATCCCGGCGGCCTCGGCGAGGTCCGCCATCGCGGTTTGCGCGACGCCTCTTTCGAGCAGGACGAGCTCGGCGGCGTCGAGGATCCGGTGCTTGATGGCGAGCGATTCTTCCCGGGTCTTGCGGGCCATGTCGTGAAATTCCTTACAGTTCGCTGTCGTTTTATTGAGACAGTGTGTCAGCCGGATTGAAAGCGCGTGTATTTAATCAGTCGTGACTGATTATAATCGGCCACCCTGAGCCGCCGCATTGTATCGGCGGCGAATGATCCGAGGTCAGAACATGAATAACAAACGCACCCTGTGGCGCCGCACGCGGCTGGCGCCGTTCGCGCTCGCGGCCCTGTTGGCCGTGGCCGGATGTGGAAAGGGCGACAAGGATGCCGCGCCGGAGACCGCGAAGCAGGCCACCGTCGTGACGGTGCGCCCGACGGCCGTGCCGATGACCGTCGAACTGCCGGGCCGGCTCGACGCCTACCGGCAGGCGGAAGTCCGCGCGCGGGTCGCGGGCATCGTCACCGCACGCACCTACGAGGAAGGCCAGGAAGTGAAGCAGGGCGCGGTGCTGTTCCGCATCGATCCCGCGCCGCTGAAGGCCGCACGCGACGCCGCGCAGGGCGCGCTCGCGAAGGCGCAGGCCGCCGCGCTCGCGGCGACCGACAAGCGCCGCCGTTACGACGATCTCGTGCGCGACCGCGCGGTGAGCGAGCGCGACCATACCGAAGCCGTCGCGGCCGATACGCAGGCGAAGGCCGAGGTTGCATCCGCGAAGGCCGAGCTCGCGCGCGCGCAGTTGCAGCTCGATTACGCGACCGTCACCGCGCCGATCGCGGGCCGCGCACGGCGCGCGCTCGTGACCGAGGGCGCGCTCGTCGGCCAGGACCAGGCGACGCCGCTCACGACCGTCGAGCAGCTCGATCCGATCTACGTGAACTTCTCGCAGCCGGCCGCCGACGTCGACGCCTTGCGTCGCGCGGTGAAGAGCGGGCGCGCGACGGGCATCGCGCAGCACGACGTCGCGGTGACGCTGCTGCGCGCCGACGGCACCGCGTATCCGCTGAAGGGCAAGCTGCTGTTCAGCGATCTCGCGGTCGATCCGACCACCGATACCGTCGCGATGCGCGCGCTGTTCCCGAATCCGGAGCGCGAGCTGCTGCCGGGCGCGTACGTGCGGATCGCGCTCGACACGGCGGTCGACCAGCGGGCGATCCTGGTGCCGCGCGATGCGCTGCTGCGCACCGCCGACCGGACGTCGGTGCGCGTCGTCGGCGCGAACGGCAAGGTCGAGGACGTCGAGGTCACGGCCGACCAGATGAGCGGCCGTGACTGGCGCATCACGCGCGGCCTCGCGGGCGGCGAGCGCGTGATCGTCGACGACGCCGCGCAGTTCGCGCCCGATACGGCCGTCAAGCCCGTCGAAAAAGCGCCGCCGTCGAAGGCGGCGCCGGCAGCGGCCGCTTCGCAGGCGGCCGCCCGTCAAACCTGACCGGTTCAAACCAACATGGCACGTTTCTTCATCGATCGCCCCGTCTTCGCGTGGGTGATCGCCATCTTCATCATGCTGGGCGGCCTGTTCGCGATCCGCGCGCTGCCCGTCGCGCAGTACCCGGACATCGCGCCGCCCGTCGTCAGCATCTATGCGACGTATCCGGGCGCGTCCGCGCAAGTCGTCGAGGAATCGGTGACCGCGCTGATCGAGCGCGAGATGAACGGCGCGCCGGGGCTGCTGTATACGTCCGCGACGAGCAGCGCAGGGGCTGCGTCGCTGTACCTGACGTTCAAGCAGGGCGTGAACGCCGATCTCGCGGCCGTCGAAGTGCAGAACCGGCTGAAGACGGTCGATGCGCGCCTGCCTGAGCCGGTGCGCCGCGACGGCATCCAGGTCGAGAAGGCCGCCGACAACATCCAGCTCGTCGTGTCGCTGACCTCCGACGACGGCCGGATGACCGACGTGCAGCTCGGCGAATACGCGTCGGCGAACGTGGTGCAGGCGCTGCGCCGCGTCGAGGGTGTCGGCAAGGTGCAGTTCTGGGGCGCCGAATATGCGATGCGGATCTGGCCCGACCCGGTGAAGCTGGCCGGGCACGGCCTCACCGCGTCGGACATCGCATCGGCCGTGCGTGCGCACAACGCGCGCGTGACGATCGGCGACATCGGCCGCAGCGCGGTGCCGGACAGCGCGCCGATCGCGGCGACGGTGTTCGCGGACGCGCCGCTGAAGACGCCGGCCGATTTCGGGGCGATCGCGCTGCGTGCGCAACCCGACGGCTCCGCATTGTTCCTGCGCGACGTCGCGCGCATCGAGTTCGGCGGCAACGATTACAACTATCCGTCGTACGTGAACGGCAAGGTCGCGACCGGGATGGGCATCAAGCTCGCGCCGGGCTCGAACGCGGTGTCCACCGAGAAGCGCGTGCGCGCGACGATGGACGAGCTGTCCAGGTACTTCCCGCCCGGCGTGAAATACCAGATCCCGTACGAGACGTCGTCGTTCGTGCGCGTGTCGATGAACAAGGTCGTCACGACCCTGATCGAGGCCGGCGTGCTGGTGTTCCTCGTGATGTTCCTGTTCATGCAGAACCTGCGCGCGACGCTGATTCCGACGCTCGTCGTGCCGGTCGCGCTCGCGGGCACGTTCGGCGTGATGTATGCGGCCGGCTTCTCGATCAACGTGCTGACGATGTTCGGGATGGTGCTCGCGATCGGCATCCTCGTCGACGACGCGATCGTCGTCGTCGAGAACGTCGAGCGGCTGATGGTCGAGGAAGGGCTCGCACCGTACGACGCGACCGTCAAGGCGATGAAGCAGATCAGCGGCGCGATCGTCGGGATCACCGTGGTGCTGACGTCGGTGTTCGTGCCGATGGCGTTCTTCGGCGGCGCGGTGGGCAACATCTACCGGCAGTTCGCGCTGTCGCTCGCGGTGTCGATCGGCTTCTCGGCGTTCCTCGCGCTGTCGCTGACGCCCGCGCTGTGCGCGACGCTGCTCAAGCC
>NZ_JACFYV010000158.1:0-16473 GCF_016759955.1 Burkholderia sp. KCJ3K979 | reverse complement strand
CGCGCGCCGCCCGCCGATCGCTTACCAATTAATTCCGCGTTGCTTATCGTCATGGCTGCATCCCGCTGCCGCTGCATGAGAATGTCCATGCGAGCGCCGCGGACAGGCTCGCGCACCCCGCCGCGACGCCCGCCCCCCGTCATGAGACCGCGCCATTCGCGCACGGCCGCGGGCGCCCTTCCGTCCCCCTGCAGGCTCCGTGAAATGGGTGCATCGTATCGGTTGGCCCACGCCGGCACCGGCGCGCGGGAATCCGCCCGGCGCGCAGGTGCCGGCACGGCGCGTCCGAGCGCGCCGCTCTTTCTGGAGGACCACGAATGTCGATCAACCCCGATACGCCCTCTCGTCCCGTGAAGTCGCCGGGCCCCGATCATCCGATCCTGATCGAACCGCATTCGTCGCGGGTGGTCGTGAAGGTCGCCGGCAAGGTCGTCGCCGATACGCGCCACGCGCTGGTGCTGCGCGAGGCCAGCTACCCGGCCGTGCTGTACATTCCGCGCGAGGACGCCGACATGTCGCTGCTCGAACGCACCGATCACGCGACCTACTGCCCGTACAAGGGCGATTGCGCGTACTACTCGATTCCGGCCGGCGGCGAACGCTCGACCAACGCGGTATGGACATACGAGCATCCGAATCCGGCCGTCGAATCGATTCGCGGGCACCTCGCGTTCTATCCGGACCGCGTCGATTCGATCGAGGAAAGCCTGCTCGTCACCGCGTGAGCGCGGGGCGCCCTGCCGCGTCGCCATTCACGTATCGTCCGGCCGCTGATTTGCATATGCGGATTCATTGGTTGGCCGTCGTCCCGCCGGCCCGTATCGTCTCGACTCCGGCGCGGGCCGGCCCGTTGCGTGCGTCGCCCGCATCCGGCCCGGCCCTGCGCCCGCGCCACCTTCGCGCGCGCCCCGTGAACCCGCCAGCAGGACGCCTCGATGAACGACACACCGCACGCAGACCTTGAAACGACCCCGGCGAACCCGCGCCGCCGCCAGTGGCTGCACGGCGCGGCCGCCGGGCTGGCCGGGCTCGCGCTCGGACCGCTCGCGGCCGCACCGGCCCGGGCCGACGACAGCGGCACGCGGCTGCGCATCGGCTTCCAGAAATACGGCAACTTCGTCGTGCTCAAGGCGCGCGGCACGCTCGAGAAGCGTCTCGCGAGCCAGGGCGTCACCGTGCAATGGCTCGAATTCCCGGCCGGCCCGCAACTGCTCGAAGGGCTGAACGCCGGCGCGATCGACGTCGGCACGGTCGGCGAAACCCCGCCGATCTTCGCGCAGGCCGCCGGCGTCGATTTCGTCTACATCGGCAACGAGCCGCCCGCGCCGCAGGGCGAGGCGATCGTCGTGCTACCCGATTCGCCGATCCGCACTCTCGCGCAACTGCGCGGCAAGAAGGTCGCGTTCAACAAGGGCTCGAACGTCCATTACCTGCTGGTGAAGGCGCTCGAGCATGCGGGCCTCACGTATGCCGACATCCAGCCGATCTACCTGACCCCGGCCGACGCGCGCGCCGCGTTCGTGCAGCGCAGCGTCGATGCGTGGGTGATCTGGGATCCGTATCTGGCCGCCGCCGAACGGCAGCTCGGCGCGCGCGTGGTCGCGAATGGCGAAGGGCTCGTGCGCAACACGCAGTACTACCTCGCCGCACGCAAGTACGCGGCCGCCCACCCGCAGGTGCTGCGCGCGCTGCTCGACGAAGTCGACGCGGTCGATCGCTGGGCGCGCGATCACGTGCCCGAGGTGGCCGCGCAACTGTCGCCGCTCGTCGGCCTCGACGCGCCTACGCTCGAAATCGCGCTCAAGCGCGCCGGCTACGGCGTGCAGCCGATCACCGACGCGACGGTCGCGTACCAGCAGAGCATCGCCGACGCGTTCACCACGCTGAAGCTGATTCCGGGCAAGCTGTCGGTCGCCAGCGCGCGCTGATCCGTCACGACGCAGACGCCGCGCCGACGCGCCGCCATTCGTCGTAGTCCGTGACGAGGCCCGCGTCGTCGATTTCGATGTCGGCCGCATACGTGCCGCTCTCGTAGCGATACACGTGCGGCGCCGTGCGCGTATAGCGCTGCTCGCCGCGCACGATGTCGAAGTCGGGAAAACGCAGCCACGCGGTGCGAATCTCCGCCGATTCGCCGACGGCGAGCGCCAGCCGCCGGATCGGCAGCGTATTGGTCGATGGACTGAAGCCAAGATCGATGTCGGTCGCGCCCGCGAGCATCGGGGCATCGACGCCGTCGATCGTCCACTGCCCCGCATCGCATGCGATGTCCCATTGCCGTGGCGGCGCCGTGCCGGTCCAATGCGTCACGCGCGCCGAGCGCGTGAACCAGTCGGTCGCGCATGCGATCGCGTAATCGATGCGAAACGGCGTGCCGTCGATCGCACCCGCGACCGCTCCCGACAGCGCGATGCCCGTTTGCGACGCGTCGAGCCGGCACCATTCGGCCGCCTGCCACGTCTGCACGATCTGCCAGGCGACGCAGTGCGTGCGTCGGGCTTCATTGCGTTGCGTCATGTCGGGTCTCCTGTCGGTCGCGCGGAAGAAGGCCGATTTTCGCTCACCGTGCGAATGAACGCACGCGGCCTCGGCGGCGCCATGAGTGCACCGGCCGATAGTCAGTATCGGCCCAACGCACACCATCGTCCCTCCACCGCTTTGGTACCATCCGTCGATCGGTAAAAATCGAACCGTAAGATACGAGGCGCGACTTCATGGATTTGTTGGCGACGATGCGCATCTACGTGAGAGTCGTGGAGCGCGGCACGATGTCCGGCGCGGCGCGGGATCTCGACATGGGCCAACCGGCCGTCAGCGAGCGCATCGAGAAGCTCGAAAAGCATCTCGGCACGCGGCTGCTGATGCGCAGTGCACGCACCCTCGCGTGCACGGAGGAAGGCCGGATTTTCTACGAACGCAGCAAGGCGCTGCTCGAAGCGGCCGAGCTGGCCGTTGCGTCGGTGTCGAAGACGGCGCATGCGCTCGACGGCACGATCCGGCTCGCGGCGCCGCAATGTTTCGGCGAGGTCGTGCTGCCGGGCGTGCTGATGCAGATCCGCACCGCATATCCGAAGCTGCACATCGACCTCGTGCTGAACGACGATATCGTCGATCCGGTCACCGAGGGCGTCGACATTTCGATCCGGGTCGGGCAGCTCGGCGATGGCGGCTTCATCGCGTACGCGCTCGGCGCGGTCGGCCGCGTGCTCGTGGCCGCGCCGTCGTATCTCGAGCAGCACGGCCCGATCGACACGAAGGCCGATCTCGCGAACCATCCGTTCATCCGCGTGAAAGGCGTGTTCGCGAACGAACAGGTGCCGCTGCGGCGCGACGGCGGTGCGGTCGAATACGCGCGCATCCGCACCGTCATGAACGCGAGCCACTGGCGCCCGATGTTCGACACGATCGCGGCGGGCGGCGGCATCGGCGTGGTCCAGCATCCGGCTTGCGCCGATGCGCTCGCGCATGGCCGGCTCGTGCGCCTGCTGCCGCACTACGACGTCCCCGACTTCGCGCTCAACGTCCTGGTGCACGCGCAACGGCCGCTGCCGCCGCGCGTGCGAGCCGTCGTCGATCTGCTGAAAAGCGAACTCCCGCCGCTGCTGACGCAACGTCAGCGCTAGCCGTCACGCCTGCAGCGACTTCCCCGGCTCCTTCACGTGCGCGTCGACTTCCATCTGGTAGAAGCGCGCGCTGACGAAGCCGAACAGCGTCCAGCCGAGGAACACGCACAGGCCGCCGAGCATCAGCGCCTGCTCGCCCGAGCTGAACAGCGCGTAGAAGCTGTATGCGGTCGCGACCATCGCGATCACGTTCGTCACGAGCGCCTTGCCCGGCGGCACCTTCGCGACCTTCTGGATCGTGATCAGCGCGGCCATCGACATCACGTAAGGCACCAGGTTCGTGACGACCGCGAGATCGACGATCTTCTGGAACTGGCTGCTCAGCTCGGGGCTGATCGTCATCAGCGCCAGCGCGACCTGCGCGACCAGCAGGATCACCATGCCGACGATCGGCGTGCCGGTGCGCGTCGCACGGGCGAACACCGGCAGGAAGTAGCCGACGTCCGCCGAGCTCTTGAACACCTGCGCGACCGTGAACTGCCAGCCGAGCAGCGAACCGATGCACGCGATCACCATCAGCGCGGTGACGATCGTGCCGACGGTCGGCGTGAACATCGTCGCGAACGCGATGCCGAACGGCGCGTTCGACTTCGCGAGAATCGCATTCGGCACGATCCCCGCGATCACGTTGGTCGACACGATGTAGAAGATCGCCGACGCGATCGTGCCGCCGAGCACGGCGATCGGCACGTTGCGCTCCGGATTCTCGACGGCGTCCGAGTTCGCGCACGCCGATTCGAGCCCGAGGAACGCCCACAGCGTCACCGCGATCGAGCTGCCGACGGCGGGCCCGAACGGCATGTGGTTCGGATTCCACGCGGCGCCCCAGGTCGCGCCGCTGAACCAGAACCAGCCGATCAGCGACACGACGACGACCGGAATGATCACGCCCCACACCGTCACCGCGCCGATCCGGCCGGTGATGCGCGAGCCGCCAAAATTCGCGACTGTCGTCAGCACGAGCAGGAAGATCGTCCACAGGCCCGTTTGCAGCGGCGACAGCGTCGCGTCGAACAGTACGGTGCCGTAGCCGACCGCCGTGACGCCGATCGCGACGTTGGCGATCACGAGCGACAGCCCGTACGTATAGTTCGCCATGTAGTTGCCGGCCTTGCCGAACGCGTACTCCGCGTAGCCGCCCATCCCGCCCGGCTTGCGGCTCAGCATCCCGCAGCGCGCGAACGCATAGGCCAGCGCGAGCGAGCCGCCGGCCGTGACGATCCACGACAGCAGCGAGATCGTGCCGACCTGCGCGAGCTTCGACGGCAGCAGGATGATGCCGGAGCCCATCATGTTGACCGCGGTGAGGACGGTGAGCTGCCAGACGTTCATCCGGTGCTTCTGCGCGGCCGCCGGGGCCGCGTCCGATAGGTGCGCTGCGTGTTCCATGGTGTCGATCCTTCGATGTGAGGCCGCCGCGCGGCCGGTCGCTCGTTCGTTCGCCCGGTCGGGTGTCAGGCGGTCAGGCAGTACACGCGGTACGTGCCGTCCTCGACCTCCACGCCGTGCGTGTCGTGCGCGAACCCGGGGAAACGCCGGTCGTACGCCTCGAGCGCCTTCAGGTAGCCGAGCACCGGGCCGCCGGCCGGCCCCGCGTTCTCGCCCGGCATCAACAGCGGAATACCCGGCGGATACGGCACGACGCCGGTGGCTACCGTGCGCCCGGCCAGCTCGTCGAGCGTGACCTGCTCGACGCGGCCCTGCACGAGGTGTTCGTACGCACGCACCGGGCTCATCTCCGGCTTCGGCAGGATCGAGAACGCCTCCGACATCAGGCGCGTCGTGCCGAGCTGCTCCATCGCCGCGAACATCGTGTCGGCCAGATCCTTCAGCCCCATGCCCGCATAGCGCGCGCCATGCTCCTTCGCGAGCGACGGAATCGCCATGTCGAGCGGCAGGTTCGCGTCGTAGTCGCGCTTGAAATCGCACAGCGCGCTGACGAGCGAGCCCCACTTGCCCTTCGTGATACCGATCGAGAACAGGAACAGGATCGTGAAATCGGTCGTCTTCTCGACGACGATCCCACGCGCATCGAGATACGCGGTGACGACGCTCGCCGGGATGCCGACCGGCATCAGGCCGCCGGCCGGCGCGACACCCGGCGTGACGATCGACACCTTGATCGGATCGAGCATGCAATAGCCGTCCTCGAGATTGCCGAAGCCGTGCCATTGCGCGCCGGGGCGCAGCACCCAGCACGCCGGGTCGCTCGCGAGCAGCTCGGGCGGCGCTTCGTGGAACGGCAGCGTGCGGCCCGTGCGCGCCTCGAGCACGGTGTCGGGCTGCCAGCATTCGAAGAACCAGTCGCCCTTCGCGCCGAATTCGCCGTTCATCCGCGCGATCATCTGCCGGAACGCGACGGCCTCCTCGATCGACTCGTGCGTCAGCGCGGCGCCGCCGGGGCCGTCCATCATCGCGGCCGCGACGTCGTTCGACGCGATGATCGCGTAGTTCGGCGACGTCGACGCGTGCATCATGAACGTTTCGTTGAACTGGCCATGCGGAATCGGGCTGCGGCCGTCGCGCACGTGAATGTACGACGCCTGCGATAGCGCGGTCAGCAGCTTGTGCGTCGACTGCGTCGCGAACACCGTCGGCCGATCCTTGTGGTGATCGCGCGGGTCGCCGTGCATCGCATGGCGGTCGCGGTAGATCGGATTGAAACGCGCGTAGCCGTACCACGCTTCGTCGAAGTGCAGCCGGTCGACGCTCGCGCCGAGCAGTTCCTCGACGCGCGTCACGTTGTAGCAAAGGCCGTCGTACGTCGAATTCGTGACGATCGCGTGCTTCGGCTGGCGATCGGCCAGCCCGGCCGCGAGCGGGTTCGATGCGATCGCCTCGCGAATCGCCACCTGCGTGAGGCGCTCCGGCGCGATCGGCCCGATGATCCCGTAGCGGTTGCGCGTCGGTACGAGGTAGGTCGGAATCGCGCCCGACATCGTCATCGCGTGCTCGGCCGACTTGTGGCAGTTGCGGTCGCACAGCGCGATCTGATCGCGGCTCACGCTCGCCATCAGGATGATGCGGTTCGACGTCGACGAGCCGTTCGTCACGTGATACGTGCGATGCGCGCCGAACACGCGCGCCGCGTAGCGTTCGCTTTCGCCGATCGGGCCCGAGTGGTCGAGCAGCGAGCCGAGTTCGCCCACCGAGATCGACAGGTCCGAGCGGAACAGCGATTCGCCGAAGTATTCGAAGAACGCGCGGCCGACCGGCGATTTCAGGAAGCCGGTGCCGCCGGTGTGGCCCGGCGTATGCCACGAGTATTCGTAGACGCGCGAGAACTTCGCGAGCGCGCCGAACATCGGCGGCAGCACGGTTGAGCGATAGCGCTCGATCGCCGCGTGAATGCGCCCGCCGATGAAGTCGGCCGTATCCTCGAGCAGCCACACGAAATCGTCGACCTTGCCCATCACCGCGGCCGGTACCGTCGACGCGACGCTGCGGTCGGCCAGCAGGAAGATCGGCACGCTGCCGTTGCGATGCCGGATCGCGTCGACCACCGCCTCGGACGGCCCGTGACCGTCCACGCCGAGATCCCAGTCGAGCAGCACGCACTGGATCGACGGATCGGAGCGGATCAGCACGATGGCATCGTCGGCGGACGTGGCCGTCAGCACGTCGACACCGCGTTGCGCGAGCTCCGCGCTCAGCGTGCGGACCGCGCGCCCGGTCGCGGTTTCCTGCGCGATCTCGTCGTCGATCAGTAGCGCACGCATGCCGAGACGACGAATGCCGCCGACGGAAGTATTCATGATGTTGCCCTCGCTGTTGCGTTGCTCTTCGATTGGTATCGTTCGTCTCACGAGCACGCGGGAAGCAGTCACGGGCAGCGGCATGAGACGCGCGCAATTCCGGCTTGATTCGCCATCCAGTTCGGAGCCGACTATGCCATGGATGCCTTTCGATGAGAAGCCGACGATTCGGTGAAACAATCGGCCCTTTCGAATCGGATTTTCATCATTGGATCATTTTTATGTGCGCTGCAGCACGCCAATTCCCGATGACTTGATCATGCTCATGCCGCCATGGAATTGCCGATTCCGATCGATTGAATCCGCGTGCATTTGTTGCTACGATCGGCTGCGCCGGGCCTTGTCCGATCGCGCTCGTGCCGCGCCGCGCAAGGCTTTCTGGTGCAATGCGCAATCGGCATTCAGCATTCAGCATTCGCGGGACCGTTTTCAATCGGCTGTAGCGCGTATCGGTTCACGATTGCGTCCCGGCGCGAATGCGGCTCCCGTTTCAGGTCATTTACCGGAGAGTTCGCGTGAGCCTGTTGAAAATCGCAGTCGAGCCGGCGCTGATCGGCGCCTTTCTCACCACGCATGAACAGGTCGACGTATTTCAGACCGATTTCACGAATATCGCGGCCATCGTCGTCGGCATCGATGCCGCGGAAAAGGTGCTGAAAACCGTCGAGCGAACCGGTTTCGCGATTCCGTTCTTCGTCGCGGTCGAGCCCGACCAGGAAGTGCCGCCGTCGGTCCTGCCGCGCGCGAGCGGCGTGATCCAGCTCCGGCACGGCGGCCGCCATTACTACGGCCGGCAGATCTCCGCCGCCGCCGACATCTACAGCGAGAACCTGCTGCCGCCGTTCTTCAAGGTCATGCGCGACTACGTGCAGCGCGGCTATGTCGAATTCGACTGCCCGGGCCACCAGGGCGGCCAGTTCTTCTCGAACCATCCGCTCGGCCGGATGTTCTTCGACTTCTTCGGCGAGACGCTGTTTCGCGCGGACCTCTGCAACGCGGACGTCCGGCTCGGCGACCTGCTGATCCACGAAGGGCCCGCGCTGGAAGCGCAGCGCAACGCCGCAAGGATCTACAACGCGGACAAGACCTGGTTCGTACTGAACGGCACGTCGACGTCGAACAAGGTCGTCACGAGCGCGCTGCTCGCGCCCGACGATCTCGTGCTGTTCGACCGCAACAACCACAAGTCCGTGCACCTCGGCGCGCTCGTGCTGTCGGGCGCGCGACCCGTCTACCTCGAGACCGCGCGCAATGCGTGGGGTCTCATCGGCGGCGTCGACAGCGCGGCACTCGGCGAAGCGCGCATTCGCGACGCGATCCGCGACGTCGCGCCCGAGCGCGCCGACCTGCCGCGCCCGTTCCGGCTCGCGGTGATCCAGCTCGGCACCTACGACGGCACGATCTACAACGCACGCGAAATCGTCGACCGGATCGGGCATCTGTGCGACTACATCCTGTTCGATTCGGCGTGGGTCGGCTACGAGCAGTTCATTCCGATGATGCAGGACTGCTCGCCGCTGATGCTCACGCTCGGCCCGGACGATCCCGGCATCTTCGTCACGCAGTCGGTGCACAAGCAACAGGCCGGCTTCTCACAGACGTCGCAGATCCACAAGAAGGATCGCCACATCGAAGGCCAGAAGCGTTTCTGCGATCACCGGCGCTTCAACAACGCGTACATGATCCACGCGTCGACGAGCCCGTTCTACCCGATGTTCGCGGCGCTCGACGTCAACGCGCAGATGCATGCGGGCCCGGCCGGCAGGCGCCTGTGGCGCGACTGCGTCGCACACGGCGTCGATGCGCGCAAGCTGCTGCTGAAAACCTGCCGGCAGATCCATCCGTTCGTCCCGCAAGAGATCGACGGCCGCCCGTGGGCCGACTATCCGACCGAGCAGATCGTCGACGACCTGCGCTTCTTCCGCTTCCACCCGGCCGACACGTGGCACGGCTTCGAAGGCTATGCGGACGACCAGTATTTCGTCGATCCGTGCAAGCTGCTGCTGACCACGCCCGGCATCGATCGCGACACGCACGAATACGCGGCGTTCGGCGCACCGGCGCCGATCCTCGCGCGCTACCTGCGCGAGCACGGCGTCGTGCCGGAGAAGGCCGACCTGTACACGATCCTGTTCCTGCTCACGCCGTCGGAGAGCTTCGGCAAGCTGCAGCATCTGGTTGCGCACCTCGCGCAGTTCGAGCGCCATCTCGACCAGGACACACCGCTGCGCGAAGCGATTCCGTCGCTGTGCGAAGCATATCCGGAGCTGTACGGCACGATGCGCCTGCGGCAGCTGTGCCAGCGCATGCACGACTTCTACCGCAGCCACGACATGAAGCACCTGCAGAAACAGATGTTCCGGCGTGCGCAGTTCCCCAAGCAGGCGATGCTGCCGCAGGCCGCGAATGCCGAGCTGATCCGCAACAACGTCGAGCTCGTCACGCTCGAGCGCATCGAAGGCCGGATCGCGACCGAAGGCGCGCTGCCCTATCCGCCCGGCATCTTCTGCGTGGTGCCCGGCGAAGCGTGGGGCGGCCCGGCGCTCGACTACTTCCGCGCGCTCGAAGCCGGGATCAACGCACTGCCGGGCTTCGAGCCGGAAATCCAGGGCGTGTACCTGCAGACGAAGCCGGACGGCACGAAGCAGGCGTCGGCCTACGTGGTCGCGGCCGGCGCCGACGCGGCGCGCATGTAAGCGCGGTGGGCGGCGGCGTGCCGCCCCCCGTCCTGTTCTCCGCGTCCGCCGCCCGACGCCGCCACGACCGCACGCCGGCACTTGCGCGCGTTCCGACCGTGCGGTACCGTCCTCCTTTCCGGGATAACCGAAGCCTCGCGTCGAAACCCATCCGTCGATTCGATCCGATGCGGCCGCGCCCCTGCCCGGCGCCGTCGCATCGCGCGTACAGGAGGGGTTTGCGTTGGACGTTCGCGTGTATCTGCTGGCCGCCGCCGTGTTCCTGGCCGGCGTTGCCGAAAACATCTGCGTCGGCATCCTGCCGGCGATCTCCGCCGGCCTTCACGTCTCGATCGCCGCTGCCGGACAGCTCACCACGATCTTCTCCGCCGTGTTCGCGCTCGCCGCGCTGGTGGCGGCCTCGTTCGTCGCACGGGTCGAACGGCGCACCGCGCTGCTCGCGGCGCTCGGCGCGTTCGCGGCCGCCAACCTGTGCGCCGCCGCGAGCCCCGGCTATGCGAGCCTGTTCGCCGCGCGCGTGCTGATGGCCGCGAGCTGCGCGACGCTGATCCTCGTAGCGACGCGGTTCGCGGCGGAACTCGCGCCGGTGTCGCAACGCGGCCGTGCGATCGGCATCGTCTTCATGGGGATCAGCGCATCGCTCGTGCTCGGCGTGCCGATCGGGATGCGCATCGCCGAATGGGCCGGCTGGCGCGCGGTGTTCGTGTCGATCGCGGTGCCCGCGCTGCCGCTCGGGATCTGGCTCGCGCGTGGGCTGCCGCGCATGACGCCTGCCGCGGCCGGCACGCCCGGCATGCCGTCGTATCGCGCCGTGCTGTCGCAACCGCGATTGCTCGCCGCGCAATGCGTGTCGATCGCAATGATCGGCGGCCATTTCACGCTGTTCGCGTATCTCACGCCGTATCTGCAGGCCGTGCTGTCGCCCGGCGCGGCGGCGCTCGAAGGCTTGTACGTTGCGTTCGGGATGGCCGGCGTGACCGGTGCGTGGCTCGGCGGGTTCTGCTCGGATCGGCTCGGCGCAGCGCGCGCGCTGTGCGCATGCCCAGCCGTGTTTCTCGTCGCGATGGCCGCGCTGCCGGCGGCCGGTGCGTCGCCGCTCGTGTTCGTGCCCGCGATGATGCTGTGGGGCGGCATCAGCTGGTCGATCTCGCCGATCGTGCAGAACTATCTGATTCACACCGGGCCGACGCTGGCCGATGCGAGCGTCGGCCTCAACGTATCGGCGATGCATGCGGGCGTCGCGCTCGGATCGGCGCTCGGCGGCGTGCTCGTCGGGCGCGATGCGCTGCTCGTTACACCGTCGGCCGGCTGCGTGCTGGTGGCCGTCGCGCTGGCATGCGCGTGGGTCGCGGCACGGCCCGCTCGGCAGGCCGTGCGCGCATCTTGAATCGTGCCGGGCGACGCGCCACGCCCGCCCGCCGCGTCACCAGGCCTGCCGGTAAATCTCCAGCGCGTCGGCCTCGGTCACCTCGCGCGGATTGTTCACGAGCAGGCGCGTCTGCAGCATCGCGTCCGACGCCATCCTCGGCAGATCGGCCTCGCCGATACCGACCTCGCGCAACGTGCGCGGAATGCCCGTCGCGACGATCAGCCGGTCGATCTCCGCGATCAGCGCATGCGTTTTCGCTTCGTCGCTACCCGTGGCCGACGGCGCGACGATGGCCGCCAGTTCCGCATACAGCGGCGCGGCGGCCGGCGCATTGAAGCGCAGCACGTGCGGCAGCACCAGCGCATTCGACAGCCCGTGCGGCACGTGGAAGATCCCGCCGACCGGATAGGCCAGCGCGTGCACGGCCGCGACCGGCGCATTCGCGAACGCCTGCCCCGCGAACATCGCGCCGACCAGCATCCCTTCGCGCGCGTGTCGGTTCCGGCCGTCGTCGCAGGCGGCCAGCAGGTTGCGCGACAGCAGCGTCAGCGCGTGCGTGGCCAGCATGTCGGACACCGGATTCTTCAGCCGCGCGGACGTGTACGCCTCGATCGCATGCACCATCGCGTCGATGCCGGTGGCGGCCGTCGCCGCGCGCGGCAGGCCGAGCGTGAGTTCCGCGTCGAGGATCGCGACGTCGGCGAACAGATGCGGCGACACGACCCCCATCTTGCGCGCCTCGCCGACCGTGACGATCGACACGGCCGTGACCTCGGAGCCCGTGCCGGCCGTGGTCGGCATCTGCACGAGCGGCAGCCGCGCGCTCGCGACCTTGTCGACGCCGTACATGTCGGCCAGCGCCTGCTGCCCCGGCGCGAGCACCGCGATCAGCTTCGCGACGTCCATCGACGAGCCGCCGCCGAGCCCGAGCACGATCTCGGCATCGGCCGCGACGGCCCGCGCGGTGGCTTCGAGCACCACGTGCTCGGGCGGATCGGCTATCACGTCGTCGATCACGGTGACCTGCCAGCCGTGCGCGGCGAGGCTCTCCAGCGCGGGCGCGAGCACGCCGCTGCGATGCAGGAACGCATCGGTGACGACGCACAGCCGCACGAGCGCCGGAAAGCGTTCGCGCAACAGCGCGCCGAGCCGGCGCGCGGCGCCGAATTCGACGATCTGGGTCGGAACGGTACGGAATTGAAACGGGTTCATCGGGTGCCTCCCGGTGGCGTCGCCGTGCCGGTGTCCGGCTGCACCATGTAGCGGGACACGTCGCGGCGATCGAGCAACGGCATGATCGCCCCGATTCCGATCCGCTGGAAATGCGGCGTTTCCCGATGCGCGTCGAGGCCGTCGGCATCGCGATAGCGTTCGAGAATCACGATGTGGTCGGGGTGCTCCGGCGATCGGAAATACGCGTAGTCGAGATTCTTCGGCTCGACCCGCGTGGCCGGCGCGAGTTCCGCGAGCAATTCGATCACGCGATCGCCGTTGCCGGGCTTCGCGAAGTAATGCGCGATGACCTGCAGGTAGGGTTCGTTCATGCTGCGCTCCAGGTTCGACACAAGCCCGTCATGACGGGAGCGCACCGCAGCCGCGATGAACCGGATGGATTCAAACGCGATGAGGCGGCACCGTATCACTGACGCGTCGTCGCATTGTATTGAATCGGCACGGCCTTCGCAGTGCCGCGACCGGCCGCGAAAACATCGAACCCAATCCCTCACGGCACGCTCACGGCGAACAGGAGCCCGGCCGGCCGCCCGTGCGCTTGCGCCACCACGCTGCTTACCAGGGCACCGTGCGTCCCAGATAGTCGAGGTATTCGAGCCCGGGCCGCGCCCGCTTCGCGAGCAACACGTCGACGAGGCTCGGCACACTCTCCTCGATGGTCAGGCGTGCATCGGGTCCGCCGAGTTCGGTGCGGACCCAGCCGGGCGCCATCAGCGCCAGCGCGCGGCGCGTATCGGCCTGACGTGCCGCGAAGCTGCGCATGAACTGGTTCAGCGCCGCCTTGCTGCCGCGATACACCTCGCGCATTCCGGTCACGTTGTTCGCGACGCTGCCCTGCCCCGACGACATGGCGCCGATCAGCCCGTCGTCGGTCACGAGATCCTGCAGCGTCTCGATCGCGCGCATCGGCGCCAGCGCATTCGTGATCATCACGCGCACGAATTCGTCGGTCGTCACTTCGCCGATCGCTTCATTCGGATCGTTGGTCGTGCCGGCATTCACGAACAGCATGTCGAAGCGCCGGCCCGACAGGCGCGTTCGTAGCGCGGCCAGTTGCGCGGGCTCGCAGATGTCGAGCGTGCCGATCTCGAGCCGGCCATCGAACCGGTCGGCCAGGTCGTGCAGCTTCGTGTGTCCCGATCCTTCGCGCACCGTGCCCGTCACGTGCCAGCCCTTGTTCAGGAATGCCTCCGCCATCGCCAGCCCGAGGCCGCGCGACGCCGCGACGAGGAGGATCGCGGGGGCGTTTCGTCGATTCGATTCAGTCGATTGCATGGTTTCTCGCCTTTGCCGTGTTTCGTCATGCGACCACTATAGGCGGGCACCACGACAGGCGCCAGACGCACCGGATGCAATCCATCGTTGCACCGAACGCCATGTCATATCCCGCAGTGGCGTATCCTGTCCGCATGGAAGACATCGACCTGAACCTCGTCACCGCGCTCGATGTGCTGCTGTCGGAAGCCAGCGTGACCGGCGCCGCGCGCCGGCTGGGCCTGAGCACGTCCGCGATGAGCCGCACGCTCACGCGGCTGCGCGCCGCCACCGGCGACCAGTTGCTCGTGCGCGCCGGGCGCAAGCTCGTGCCAACGCCGCACGCAGCCGCGTTGCGCGACCGCGTGCATGCCGTCGCGAGCGACGCGCGCGCCGTGCTCCGGCCGGCGACAGCCGACATCGACCTCGCGACGCTCACGGCCACGTTCACGATCCGGGCGGCCGCGTCGTTCATGGAAATGCTGTCCGGCCCGGTGGTGGCCGCACTCGGCGACGTCGCGCCGCGCGTGCGTATCCGCTTCGTCCCGAAGCTCGACCGCGACCCGCAAGCGCTGCGCGACGGCACGGTCGACCTCGAAATCGGCAAGCGCGGCGACGACGCACCCGAGCTGCACACGCGCATGCTCTTTCACGACTGGCACGTCGCGGTAGCGCGCGCCGGCCATCCGCTGTTCGCGTCGGCCCGGATCACGCCCGCGCGCTATGCAGCCTGCCGCCACGTCATGGCGGTCCAGCTCGGCGATTTCGGCGGGCTGGCCGACGATTCGACCGTCAACGCGGGCGACGGCCCCGTCGTGCACGTCGTCGTGCCAGGCTACCCGGACGCGATGCGTGTCGCGGCCAGCACCGACCTGATCGCGCTGGTGCCGCGCTCGAGCCTCGGCAACGCGTGCTCGCAGGGGCTCACCGAAGCCCTCGGGCTGCGCAGTTTCGAGATCCCGGTCCGTCTGCCGGCGATCCTCGTGTCCGCGCTGTGGCATCCGCGCATGCACGGCGACCCCGTGCATCGCCGCCTGCGCGATACGGTCATCGCCGTGTGCCAGCGCGCGTATCCGGATTCCCGGCCGCCACGCACCGCGGCGCGCGGCAAGGGGACGCCTGCCGCTGGCTGACCGCCGGCCGACATCCCGCCGCTCAAACCAGCCGGCCGCCGCCGTCGATGTGCAGGATTTCGCCATTCTTGACGTCCTCCTCTCCCTAAAGGGAGAGGATTCCCACACCTGGCGATGCACGTCCGCATCGGAGAATGTTCAGCGCAGCGTTGATATCTCGATCATGCTCGACACCACAGTCACTGCAGGCCCATTCTCTTATTCGCAGTCCCGCGATACCTTTCGGCCGCGTCGTGCTGTCTTTCGATCCGCACGACGAACAGGACTGGGTCGAACCGCTTTCGTCGACTTCCTCAAACGTGGCTCCGTGCGCGATCGCTTTGTAGCGGAGCTTGTTTCGGAACGACGACCAGGACGCGTCGTAGACGCTCTTCGCCATCCTGGTTCTGGCGAGTTTTGCGGCCGACACGTTGCCGACCGCGATGTAATCGAAGCGCCGCACCAGATCGAGCGCGAGCTTGTGCTGAAAATCGGCACGGACATTTGCCACTTTGGCGTGCAACTTCGCGATATGCCGCTTGTGCTTGTGCGCACGCTGCGCTTTCGCCAGCTTTTCCGCCGCTCGTCGGCCGAACCGGTCATTGGGCAACTTCTCGCCGGTCGAAAGTGTGGCGAAGTCTTTCAGGCCGAGATCGATGCCGACGCCGGAACGGATCGGACGAGCCTGAACATCGGGCATCTCGATCACGATGTTGAGGAACCAATTACCACGCGCATCCTGCGCAAAGTTGGTGCCGTCCTTGATCTTGCCTTCGGGAAGCGATCGGCTGTTGAACACGCGGAAGGTGTTGCCGGCGAAACGGAACGCGTCACCCTCGCGCTTCAGGTCACGCCCCTTCAGCGGCCCCAGCCCAGCGACTTCCTGCCGCGATAGCGCAGGTAAGGGCGTCGACGCTGGCTGCGCGACTTCGCGTATTGCTCGCACGTTGCGTTGACCGCGCCGGAGTGAATACCGAGTTCCTTGCTGCTGCCGGTCGTCAGCACGTTCAGATCGAATCCCGTCGGCCACTTCTTGTTCCACTTGAGCGCGTGCTTCTGCGTGTCGTTGCAAAAGTTCCAGACGTAGTTCACCGCACGGCTCTACTTGTTAAGCAGTCCGTTGAGCGATTTCACGCGGTAGCGGTAGACAAGGATCATGCCGGCGATCCTAACCCGTGGAAGAAGATGCCTGTCAACTGCACGCCCTTCCTTCCCGCCATCAACGGCGGGGTTTCTCGGAGCAACTGATGAACCGATTGCCCAGCAGGGATCGCCACGCAGCCGACCCGCTGATCGCCGGGGCCGATCGGGCGCCTTTTCCACGCGCCGCCGAATCCCCCTATCGCGGCCCGGCCGGGCCGCGCCGGCAGCCCCTTCGGCTAAAATGCCGCACTTTCCATCTTGTCCGGCCCGCTCGCCATGCAACCCGCC